>CANEDJ010000021.1:0-24082 GCA_947426265.1 uncultured Mycoplasmatota bacterium
GTCAGTATTAAATACAAAATCTCTCTTGTAACTGACTATATATATCATACAAGGCATATATGAGTAACTTGATATTATATAGAAAAATATGTTTAAAAGAAGCACATGACATTCGAGAAAGATTATTTCAAATTATAGATAATGGATATAGAGATACAAGAAAATGGTTTACAGAATCTTTAATTGGTGCATTAAGGTTTCAAAATCCATATGCAGATGTTGGTAATGAAGTTGTTATTCGAATTATAGTAGAAGAAGAATTTTTTCAACATAGAGAGCTGTCAAAAATAGTTTTTGAGAAAAATCAAGGATATAAATTTTATCGAAACACTAGTATTTCTGGTCCGATTATTGTTTGTCCTACGCATTTAGTAACAACAAAGTTTAGTAGTTATGGAATGCAAGAAGAAGCAATCCATACACTTAATGGCCATATATCTGGAATAGAGCTATTTGGACTTAATGAGATGTCTGATTTATATATAAGGGAAAATTTTGGAGTAGAAAATCCAAAAGATGTAATTACTTCGTTTGCTCCCTCAACAGACAACTATTTTTATATTGCGATGCCGCAAGATTTAGGACTTGCCTTGAAACATGAACATTTGATTTTTTCAGAAGGAATGGCCGAGAATAGGAAACGCATTGTTTCAAAAGATATCGAGTTAATTCGTAAAGTGAGTCCTAGTATGCCAACTTTACTTGCAGTAGAATTAATTGAAGATTCTTTTGCAAAAGAATGGGTTCGCAGTTTAGAAAGAATGCAAATAAGAGAATTAGATTTAAGTGACATTTTAAAAATAAATCCTTGGATTAAAAATGTAGAATTGATTGATATGGATTTGTCAAAAGGGGATTATAAAGTATATCAGCATATGGGAAATAATCAAAGATTGTTACATCGCCCAAAAGAAAAACCGATATTAAAACCATTAACAACTGAAGATTTGAATAAAGTACAAGAATTATTGAAAAATGGAAAGATAGAAGAGGTAATTTCTAAATATTTTCCTATATTACTTGATATGAAAGATTGTTATCAATTAGATCCAAAACATATTGATGATGCATTTGAACATACGATGAAAGGAACTGTTGCACTAACTCAAGTAATTCAAACTCTTTCTTTTTCGAGTGAATTAACAGAAGAAGATATTTTTATCATGCAACTAGCTATTCTATTTCATGACATTGGAAAACCTTATACAACTTACGAAAATGAGGTAACAAGATATACACAATTTACTTATCATTATGAAAAGATTGGGATAGATCTTATTGACCAAATTTTTCAAAATTATAAAAATAAAGAAATGCTAAAACAATTAGCTTCTATTTCTATTGTAAATGGAAAAAGAAAATATCACCATTTATTTGAGTCTTTGAAAGAAATATTAGGGGAAGAAAGAGAAAAAGCCATTTGGATGACATTTTTGATAAAGGTTGCCCATATCATGACATTAAAACCACAAAAGTTTTCAGCTTATTATCAAGAGTGTCTAAATTATTTACATCACTTTTTATATTATAACGATCGATCTTGGAGAAAAGAAAACGCAGACAATCAAATAATTACTCCTGTTTTGGTAGCCCAGCTTTCATCATTAGAATCTACATTACAGCCAAGCTATCAAATACAGAATGAGACATCTACAGAACTTGTAGAACCAATTTTATTAGATCTTTTGAATACTGAGTTAAATCAATTTTATGCTCACGATTTTTTTGCCAAAAAGGATCAATATTCTAGTTTATTACCACAAATGAATTTCATTGAAGCTGTAACTGTATTGAAAAAATCTCCTGTTTTTCCATTATTCCAAACAGAATTGTCAGGGATTCGGATAGATGCTTTATTAAATAGCAAAGTTCATGGAGTTTATCACAATGAAAAAGTTGCTTTTTTCGCAACTCTGATTGCATTAAATGAGGAATGTTCTATGAAAGAAATTTCATTATTGTTAAAAGCTGCAATTTATCATGATTGTGGAAGAGTAAATGATCATGATGAAACAAGACATGGAATATTAGGTGCTAAAAAATTTCAATCATTATTTCAAGATACCATTTCTTCTGAAGATATGAGAATAATTTCTTTTATGATAGAAGCCCATGCAATTGCAGATAGTAGTATCAAAGAGTTATTAGTTAAATATCAGGTTTCAAAAGAAGAACAAGCCTTATTTTTCAAATTGACAAGTATTTTAAAAGATGCAGATGGGTTAGATAGAATACGTATTTCTATGGATCTTCCATATTCAAAGCTAAATCCTAATTATCTTAGAACTGAAACAGCTTTAAAGTTAATAAAAGTAAGTCATGAACTTAATGAATGTTATCAAAAACAATATTTTTATCAGGGAAAATTATTAAAAAGAAAACTTTATCAAAAATCTAGTTTGTATATCGAAGATTAGAGTTGGAAATATTAAATATGATTCCAATCATAATCATATAACTTAATAAGCTAGAACCCCCATAACTGATAAAAGGAAGAGTAATACCAGTAATTGGCATTAGTCCAAAAGTCATTCCAATGTTTTGAAATTGCTGATAAAGAAGCATTCCTAAAATACCTGATATCACGTATTTATCAATTTTTTCACGACTATGGATGGCTAAAAAAATAAGTTTGATATCGAAAAATAAGATAAGACTAATTAAAATACAAGATCCAAGAAAGCCAAAATTACTAGCATAAACAGCAAAGATGAAGTCTGTTTGAGGTTCTGGAAAGTAAATAGGTGTGTTATTGAATCCGTTTCCCAATAGTCCTCCAGATCCAATTGCACTCATTCCGTGTTCTAATTGAAAGCCCGATGTATTCGACCAATCTAATAACCGGTCAATACGCAAGAAGAAAGAAGTTCCAAAAATTTTAACAAACAAATCTTTGTTGAAAAAATAAAGCAGTAATAAAAATGTAAGGAATAAAGCAATAATTGATAGACCTAAAAGAAACCACCGATATCGAATGCCAGAGATAAATAGCATAGTAATTGTAATTAGTAAATAAATAAGTACAACCCCAGTATCAGGTTCTAAAAAAGTCAAAATACTTGGAATAAGAACTATTATTCCTACTTTTAATAAAAATAGAAGTTCTTCTTTTATAGAAGGGTTTTTATATTTTAGGTGAAATTCTTCGATCATTCTTCCTAGTGTAATAATTAGAATGATTTTCATAAATTCACTTGGTTGTATTGTTCCAATACCTGGAATAGAAAACCAGCATCGAGCATTGTTAATTTCTTCTCCAAAAAATAATAGGAGTACAAGAAAAATGGTTCCAATAATATATAGATACCAAGCATATTTATAAATCCATTCTTTTCCTAAAAACATCATAAAATAGACAAGAATAAAGCCAACAAAATACCAAGCCATTTGTTTCAATGCTAAATCAGATAAATAACTTGGAAGTAATGAAGTAGCGCTCCAAATTGTTAAGATGCTGATAATAGCAAATAAAACGATTGTAATAGGAAGCCATAACTCTGTTTTATATCTTGATATTCTTTTCATATTGATCACCTAATTTTAATATTACAACAAAGTTTTATCTTATTCAACGAACTTCCTATAATGTGACAATCTTTTCAAAGAAAAAAGAAAATGTATTCAAATAATAAAATTTATAGTATAATGTTAACAGGGTGATTAGATGGAATATCTTCAATATATTATTATCATATCTGTATTATTAATTATTGCAATTGCAATTACGAAGTCAAAGAGGAAAGATTTTAAAATTGAAATAAATAAGTTAATTGAATGTTTAGGTGGAAAAAAGAATATTATCAAATATGAAGCAAATAAATCTAGATTTATTGTGACACTAAATGATGTTACAAAAGTAGATAAGGGTGCTATTCAAAAGTTAGGGGCTCAAGGTATTGTGGAAATTGATAATCAATTAAAAATTATTTTGGGTCCTGATGCAAAACAATTACAAAAATATATTGATGAGTTAAAGTGATAAAAAACATCACTTTTTTTCATATTTCGACAAAATTCGACAAAAGATTAAGATATAATATTGGGGAGAGGTGAGAAAGATGAATTTGTTTGAATTCACATTAGTCAATATTGTATTTACTTTATTTCCATTATTGATTTATTTAATTTATGTAGCGTATAGTTCTAGTATTTCCAAAAAAGAAACGAATTTATTTTTGGAATTTGCGCTTTTTTCTTCGATTTATTTGGTAATTCGATATGGAAAAACAATAGATGGGGAGAAGCTTCCTATTCTAATCATTAATGTACCGCTTATTATAGCATATTTAAAAAGAAGACCAATTGGGATTGTATTAATTAGTAGTTTCTTAGTTTTGTATTATCAATGTTATTTTAATTCATCTTGGATATTATTAATTATAGAATACACTCTTTATTTGGTCTTATTTTTGATAAAAGAGAAAAATAAAATTTCAGATAGAATTATGATTGTTTTATTTTTAATTATTAAAGCTCTCTTTTTTGGATATTTTTCTTTTCAGAATTATTATGAAGAAATTCCATGGAATCAGTTTCTAATAGAAATTGTTACTATGATTTTATTATTAATGGTTGTTACCTATGTAAGTGTTTTGTTATTTCAAAAAGGAGAAGAAATATTAAAGTTACATATGACAATTAAGGAATTAGAAAAAGAAAAACAAATTCGTATGTCTCTTTTCCAAATTACTCATGAAATTAAAAATCCAATTGCTGTTTGTAAAGGATATTTAGATATGTTTGATGTAAATAATAAAGAACATAGTCAAAAATATATACCAATCTTAAAAGAGGAAATAGAAAGAACTTTAATTTTATTGCAAGATTTTTTATCTATTCAAAAGATAAAAGTGGAAAAAGATATTTTAGATATGAATTTACTTTTAGAAGAGATTTTAACAAGTTTAGGACCCATGTTTAAAGAGAAAAAAATAGAAGTTAGTTCGAATATTATTGATGACGAAATTTATATGAACGGTGATTACAATCGGTTAAAACAAGTTTTTATGAATGTTTTAAAAAATAGTATTGAAGCAATGACAAATGATAGAAAGCATAAGCTTCGGATAGAAGTAGGATCCCTAAAAGATGAAGTAGAAGTAAAAGTCATTGATAATGGGGTAGGAATAGAAAAAGAAAATTTAAAGAAAATTAAAAATCCATTTTTTTCAACAAAGCAAAATGGAACTGGTCTAGGTGTATTTTTATCTAGTGAAATTGTGAAAGCTCATAATGGTAAGATTGATTTTATTTCTGATGAAAATGGTACAACAGTAGTTGTGGTTTTCCCAAAGGATATGAAATAATTTATAAAAACTCATTTCAATATAGAAATGAGTTTTTAAATGCTATTTATTGATAATTTCAGCTTTGCATAATGATACAAATGCAGGATTACTGTTGTTATTTCCGACGACAACAACTATACCATATTCGCTTCTTAAAATAGTTCCTTGCGCGACTGTTTGACCACTAGTATTGATATCTACGTTAGGTATCTCATCAGGAAGATAAGAATGTATTGCTGCTTCGCAGTTTGCATCACATCCTATTGGGGTTGATATTGGTGCTGGAAGATAAGTGATTGTAATAGATCCGATTCTACAAATTGATAATGCTTCTTCAGGAGTTCCCTGAGTATTAATTAATTGGAAAAGGCTAGAATTTGGATTATTATTTGGACCAGGGAGGAAGGCTTCCAGGTCTTCCACTTGCATTATTTCCACTTTCCATAGCAACAATGGGTGATACATTTCTTATCATTTTTGATTTTTTTAAGAACTCTTTCATAATCAACTTTATTCCTCATATTTCCTTCTCCTTTCTGCTTTAACATATTCGGAGAATTGATATATAGCAATTATGAATGCATCATAAAATAAAAAAATAGTTAAAATTTAACTATTTTGCTTCAATGTAAATTGTTTTATCAAATTCATGTTGGGTTAAATCAATTTTTTGTAGTTCCTCTGTAGATATTAAGAAAAAGTCATGTAATAACAGATTTTCTTTTGTGGATACAACTGGATCATCCCAAGTAAGATCTAAATGGTACCAGGTTCCATCCACATATACAAAATTCCAAACATGATTTGTACTTGAAATTTTGTAATTTTTAATACCTAATTTATTAAGAAATAGAGCCATTGCATCACTATATCCACTACAGAGAGCTTTTCCTTTCATAAGAGGTCCTATAGCTTTATGTGATGGTTCTTGTAAGCTTAATTGTTTATTATTTTTAATTGCTTCAGCACGTTCTTCATCATAAACGCTATTTTCAATAATATAATCATGAATAACTTCTATCTTTTTTCTTAAACTCATGTCATCTGTTATCGTTTCATTTATAATATCATCTATAATAGAGTTTAATTCATTTTGTTCTGTTGTCGTATATAGTCGTACAGTTTCAATTGTTACTTTTCCTAGATTGTTTAATGTAATATATAATTTATCATAAGAATTATATGGATGTACAAAATTATTGATACTAGATAAAGTAGCCGAATCATTTGCTAATTCTTTGACATCATCTATACAACTAGGATAAATATCTGTTTCACAGAAGAAGCTAAAATTATTCCATCCACGATTTAAATAAGTATAAATAATATTTTTTAAATCTTGCTTTGATGTCGGTTTAAAATTATCAGTTTCTTGTACAAAAGAAAAATTATTTAAGAGTGCATATCGATTACTTTCTTGAATAATAATTTCTCTTTTATATATAACATTATTTAATACGAACGTTACAATTGGCTCATGAAAAATGGCAATTGTAGCCGCAAGACCAATTAAAATTAAGAATGAAAACGCTTTCTTCATTTTATCACCACTTTTATTATACAACAAAAAGTTAAAAATTATAAAAAAAGAAGTAAAAATTTACTCCATTGCATTAACTTTTTTTGTTAATCTTGATTTATTACGAGCACAAGTATTTGCTTTTACAACACCTTTAGAAGCAGCCTTGTCAATTCTCTTAATAGCAGTTTTTAAATTTTCAGTTGCTTTTTCTTTGTTATTTTCATTTACTGCTTTTTCTACATTTTTAATAGCAGTTCTCATACTTGCTTTGTATTCATTATTTCCTACTTTTTGTTTTGCGATTTGTTTTACTTTTTTCTTCGCATTTTTCATATTTGGCATAGTTTCACCACCTCTCAGCAAACTCAGTACTTATAATTTTATCGCATAATCTTAAAAAAAGCAATAAAATAATGCATTTTCGGGAAAAATATGTATGGGTGATAAGATGAAACATGAAGTTGATTTAAAAAATTATACTATTCGAACTGATTTGGCGCTTGAATCGATAGAAAATAATAGTATTGATAAAATAAAACAAGAATTTGAATCCATTGAAGATATAAAAGTTACAACTACTTATTTGGATGAAAAAAACGGGAAAAAAATTGATAAAAAAGAAGGTATTTATATTACGATTGAATTTGAAGATGTTACAGATCATAATAATTTGTTAAATGTAGAGAAGGTATTTTCTGATAAATTAAATTTTATTTTAGAAAAAGAAAATATTAAAGAAGATGACTTAGGTTTAATTATTGGACTTGGAAATGAGCATTCAACACCTGATGCGTTAGGTCCTTTAGTGATTGATAAAATTATTGTAACAAATCCACTATATATATATGGAGATTTGGAAGATGGTTATAGAAGAGTTTGTGCAATAAGTCCAGGAGTGACAGGAGAAACTGGAATAGAAACAAGTGATTTTATCAAATATATCATTGATTGTGTGAAACCAAAATTTGTGATTGTGATAGATGCTTTAGCAAGTGGGTCTATAGAAAGAGTGAATAAGACAATTCAAATGACTGATACTGGCATTGCCCCAGGCTCAGGAATTGGAAATAAACGTAAGGAAGTGAGCAAAGAACTGTATGGAATTCCTGTAATTGCGATCGGAGTTCCAACTGTGGTAGATGCCATTACCATTGTTGCTGATACAATAAAATATATGCAGAAACAATATACATATTCAAAACAGAATAGTACGAAACCTAAAAGTAGATTAATCCTTTCTCATCAATCAAATTATTTAAAAACTAAGATAGAAGAAAATAAAGAAGATAACAAACAATTATTGGGGTTAGTTGGAGGGTTAGAAGATGCAGAAATAAAACAATTGCTATTTGAAGTTTTGACACCAATTGGGTATAACTTTATGGTAACTCCAAAAGAGGTGGATTTTGTAATGGAAAAATTAAGTGAAGTGATTGGAGAGGGAATTAATCATGCTCTACATAAAGCGATGAAAGATTGACTTATCTTTATTTTGTGATAGAATAAATTCTTAATAAAAAGGCAGGTGATGAAAGTGAGAAAATCTTTGTGTAACATTATGGAAGAAACTGAAAAAAGTTCAATTGAACGAGCTGAAGCAATTAGTCGCCTTATTTTAAAAAAATTAGAAAAAATGATAGGATTATCGCTTGAAATGGATAAAGAGATTAATTCAATTACTTTTATGATTTCTTTATTGGTTGATTCTAGTTTTCCATATCAATTTCAATTAAGAAAATTGTTAGAAAAGCATCAGGTAAATGAAAGAAATCTATTGTTATATTTGACGATGAGCTTATATTCTGTGATACCAGGAAGTAATTCAGAGAAACAACAAATTGCATCTTTGTTATCACTTCCTTATATTGAAAGTATTCTTTCAAAAGGAAATCATTATATAGTAAAATCAAAATATGGTACAATTGAAATGTTTGCATTAGAGGATTGGTTAAATGATCATAGAATTTGTTTTGCACCGAAAAGATTTAATGGCTTTTGTCACTATGCTGTAGAAGCACTAGCACCACTTTTACCTGATGAATATATTACAACTAGTGAATTTAAAAATTTATTTGGAGGCGTTTATTATCATTCTTACTATACATTAAAAGATGGTGGAATTGTTGATCCATCTAGAAATCTGTTCTATCCTGGAACTTGTTTTGAAGAAGTTTTTAAACCAAAAGTGGTTGTACAATACCCAGCTTCCGAATTACAAGAAAGATATCAAAAATTAAAAAAAAGTATGGATCAAAAAGATTTAGTAACTTTGGATCCTGTATGTGCTTTGGCAATGGACCAAAAAAGGAAAGTGTTAAAATGAGAGGAAAAGTTTATGTCGTAGCAGATGGACAAGCTGGTTCATGTGGGAAAGGGAAACTAGTTGGTTATCTTGCTAGAAAATTAGATGTAGGTATCACAATTAATCACAATATGCCAAATGCTGGGCATACTTTTGTATTTGATGATGGAAGAAAAGTAGTCACACATCATTTGCCAATTGGAGTAGTAAATCCTAGAACTACATTGCTAATAGGAGCAGGGCCGTAATTAATCCCGATATTTTATATAAAGAATTAGAGGAAAATAAAGATCTGATTAATGGGAGAATGCTTTATATTCATGAAAGAGCTGCTGTTGTTTTTGACAAACATATTGTTTTTGAAAGAGAAAATATTCGATCTGGAAGTACTTTCCAAGGTTCAGCGGCAGCCAATGCAGAAAAATCCCTTCGAATGCCAGGTACTATTTTGGCGAAAGACTACCCTTGGAAGGGGAAAATATTTATTTATGATGATGATTTATTTTTTCAAATGAGAAGAGCTGGATTATCAGTATTGATAGAAATGAGTCAAGGGTTTGATTTGGATATGAATCATGGACTTCCATATCCTTATACAACAAGTAGAGGTTGTACAATTACAGATGCTTTGGCTGATTGTGGGATACCATACAATGATGATATTACATCTTATATGATATTTCGTCCTTATCCAATTCGCATTAGTAATGATTCAGTAGAAGGAAAAATTTATACAGGTGATTATGCTGGAAGTAGAGAAATTTCGTGGGAAGAAGTTTGTGAGAGAGCGGGATTGAATTATACAGAAGAGTATACAACAGTTACTAAGAAAAAAAGACGCGTATTCGAGTTTAGTTGGAGCAGATTTTATCATGCAATTGAAGCAAACAATCCTGATTATTTGGTTCTCAATTTTGCGCAGTATTTAGATGGAACCGTTTTAGAAAGCAAACATATAGAACAGGTACTTCAATCTTCAGCGATTATGGGAATGATTGCTAATATTAAAGAATTATATAATAAAGAAGTTATCATGATAGGGACAGGTGCTAAAGAAGGAGAAATTATTGATTTATCAAAAGAAAAAGAGAAGGTTTATTCAAAAAGGAGTTAAGAAATGAGTCTTTTAAATCAAGTTTTTAAAGAAGTTGAGAAGAATGCTTCAGAGCATGATCAATTAATTTGTGAGAAAATTTTAAGAGAATTAGAAACAATTTATCAAATTCCATTTGTAGGATTTGAAGATCGAACAAACGTTAGTATGATTTTATCTTTTTTTAAGTTATATGGAAATATGAATTTTCGAGATATGGTCTATGCATTGATGGAAAAAAATCATTTAAATAAACGGTCTTTTTTGTTTCGATTAACGAGTGAAATCTATCCGCCTGATTTTTTTGATGAATCAAGAGTTCTTACAAACTGTCTTAATTTAGAAAGAAAATCAGATCATTATCACTTAAAAACATCTTTTGGAACTTTAAAACTATATCGTTTAACAGATAAAATTTTAGATCAGGATATTAGATATATTTTGCAAAGAGAAGATATGCATCAAAAGTGTCATGCTGTTGTAGCAATGTTTGCTCCATATTTTCCAAATGCTATCATTACAACAAGCAAATTAAATATGTTGTTTGGTGGAAAACAGTATCATTCCTATATGGTATCAGAAGATGGGAGTGGAGTGATGGATTTTTCTAGAAATACATTTTTTAGTGGGAATTGCTTTAATGAAGTATTTGACCCAGAAGTTGTGATACAATATAAAGCGAGCGAATTAGAAGAACGTTTTAGAGAATTTTGTATAAGAAATCCAGAGCTTGTAAATGAATTTTATCCAGTTTTGCAATTAGCACTTAAAGAAGAGGTAGAAAAAAGTGGAAAAAGTATATAGAAATAAAAAAGAAGAGTCTGAATATTGGAAATTATATAACGAAAGAAAAGCTAGAAAACTCCTTTCTTTTGTTAAAGAAATTATGGGAGAAGGGATTTCTTATGGAGAAGCTAAGACACCTTTAGAACGTGTTTCTTATTTGTTAGAACACTTAGATGATGATGCACTTATTAATACTCTTTCTTATTATTTTGGAGAATATCCAATAAATGAAAAAGGATTTGTGTTAGAGTTGCTTCAATTACTCGCTAAGTATTCATATGGTCTTTGTACAAAACCAATGATTAATGCTTATAAAAAATTTTCAATGATAGAAAAAATAGCTCCTAAAATGAGTGGTTTTAAAATTGTAACAAAAAGTGGAACGATTACAGTCTATCGAGCCTTAGAAATTTCAGGAAAAAGAAGAGTTGCTTTAAAGAATTATCAAATAATTCAAAGAAATGATGTTCATTTGCGAATGGCATTTCTCAATTCTAGCTTTTCAGAAGATACTGTGATTAGTTGTCTTATGCCTAGAATGTTTGGGGGATTTTCTTATGAACATTATATAAAATTAATAAAAGAGAATGGGTATTTGGATTTGAGACATAATTGTTTTTACCCAAAATGTGAATTTGAAGAATATTTTGAACCCAAAATATTAATGAGAAGAAAAGGAAAAAATTTAAGAACAGATATTCCACCTTTATTTAAATAAAATAAATTAAAAGTTTGATATATTTGTAAATTAAATTGATTGATAATTTGAAAGTTGCTAACTATGATCAATATATTTTGTTGAAACAAAAGATAGAGCGTGTTAAAAAGTATAATAATATAGATCTTGCTAAAAAAATCTTATAAAAAATAAGATTTTTTCTTTTTAAATTTGTTTTGTTTCAAGAAAACCATGTTATAATAAAAAAGAATTGGAGTGATCGTAATGGAAGGATTATATCTTGGATCTCATGTATCTTTTAAAAGAGAAGAGCAAATGTTAGGGTCAGTTGTAGAAGCATTGTCTTATGGTGCCAATACATTTATGTTTTATACAGGAGCTCCTCAAAATACGGCAAGAGCAAGTATTGATTTAGAACTAACTTCTTTGGCTCATAAATTGATGGAAGAAAATAATATAGATATAAAAAAAGTAGTGGTTCATGCTCCTTATATTATCAACTTGGCGAATGATAATGATAAATATGAATTTGCGATTCGTTTTTTAAAAGAAGAAATATCAAGAGTAGAAATGTTAGGGGTGGAACTTTTGGTATTACATCCTGGAAGTCATGTAGGACTTGGTAGTGAAAAAGGAATAGAAAATATTATTAGAGCTTTGAATATTGTAATAGATAGTAAAACGAGTGTAAAAATATGTCTAGAAACAATGGCTGGAAAAGGTAGTGAATGTGGAAAAACATTTGAGGAAATTTCTCTTATTTTAAAAGGGATGAAGTATCCAGATAAAGTAGGAGTTTGCCTTGATACTTGTCATATTCATGACGCTGGTTATTCTTTACATGACTTAGAAGACACCTTAACACAATTTGACAATATGATAGGATTATCAAAATTATGGGTTCTTCATATCAATGATAGCAAAAATGAAAAAGGTAGTCATAAAGATCGGCATGAAAATTTTGGATTTGGAACGATTGGTTTTGAAAATTTGATGCATGTGATAGAGCACCCAAAATTAAAAGGAATTCCTAAAATATTAGAAACTCCTTATGTGAGTGTGGCTTTAGATTTAAAAGAAAAAATATATCCACCTTATAAATTTGAAATTGAAATGATTAAAAATAGAAAATTGAATCATAATTTAATAGAAGATATTAGAAACTATTATAAAAAGGATTGATATTTTTGTTTCATTGTATAAAAAAGTTCAACGCCTTTCTCATAAGTAGTAGGAGAAAGTTTTGTTTTTAATTCACTAAAAATTGGAGTAGGATTTCCGTATAGAAAGATTTTCCAATTTTTTTTTAATTCTGCATATAAAATATCTATTTCTTCATCACATAATGAAATAGAGTTAGAAATTCCAAATTTTTTAATATCTTCTTTTGTAATTCTTTCTACATATTTTTCAATCAATTGTTCTTTCATTTTTTCACCTCAGATTATTATATGTAGCATGTATAGAATAATGTAGTAAATATTTCATAAAGTAATAATAAGGAGGAATTTATATGTTTGTTCCAAGTATCAACTATGTTCCATTATTAAGTGAAGAAACCATGAATTTACATGTTCAAAAATTATACAAAGGATATCTTGAAAGACTTAGGAAAATAACAAATGATGATCCATTGTTTGCTGTTTTAAATATTTCTAATTATCCACTTAGTGAAAGAGGAGATATTTTATATAATGCAGGAGGAGTGTTGAACCATGAACTTTATTTTGAAGAACTCAATCAACATGGAAATCATGAACCCAAAGGTCAATTAAAATTAGCGATCGATAAAAAATATGGAGATTTTGAAACTTTTAAACATGAATTTATTAAAATTGCCAAACAATTAGTAGGTTCTGGATATACTTTTTTAGTACTTCAGAATGAAGAATTAAATATTGTAAACATGAGTAATCAAGAAACACCATATTCTTATGATATGATCCCACTTATGAATATTGACTTATGGGAACATGCTTATTATTTAGATTATAAAACTAGTAAAGATGCCTATATAGAAGCTTTTTTTAAACTATTAGATTTTGATGTGATTGAAAATCGATATGAGCAAGCCACTCAAAACTAAAAAGTCTTGGCAAAAGCAAAGTTATAAATCATTTAAACGAAAAAAAGAAAGAAATATCACATCAATCATTTTAAAAAGGTACTATATATTAATTGGAGTCGTTATATTAGCAATGTCAATTTTATTATTAAATTTAGCTTATGTACAATTATTGAAGCAACAGTTTTATATGAAAAAAGTAGAAGCACTCAATACCAAAATTGTGGAAGGTTCTTCTGCTCCTAGAGGTAGAATTTATGATAGAAATCATAAATTGTTAGTAGATAATGTTCCAGTCAAAACAATTTATTATAAAAAGCAAACAGGCATTACAACCAAAGAAGAAATAGAACTTGCATATACTTTAGCGCAAGTTTTAGAAACAAGTACTTCTTCTTTAAAAGAACAAGAACTAAAAAAATTTTTTATTAAATCTAATCCAGAAAAAGCAAAAGCAAAAATTACAGAAGAAGAATGGGATAAATTGAAAACGAGAAAAATTACAAAAGAAGATATTGAAACTTATCAATTAGAACGTATAACCAAAGAAGAACTAGACAATTACCAAGAATTAGATATGAAAGCAGCTTATTTTTATACGTTGATGAATAAAGGCTATTCTTATTCTGAGAAAGTGCTCAAAAATAAAGATGTTACTGATATAGAGTATGCGAAAATTGTAGAGCTTAATTTAAAGGGAGTCAATGTTAGATTAGATTGGGAGAGAAGTTATCCTTATGAAAAAACGTTTCGTTCTATTTTAGGAACTGTTTCTAGTGCTGAAAGTGGAATTCCATATGAATTAAAAGATGATTATTTATCAAAAGGGTATTCTTTGAATGATAGAGTGGGAATTAGTTATTTAGAATATCAATATGAGGAATATTTAAAGGGAAAAAAGAATGTTTATCAAATTTTATCAAATGGCGAATATCAATTGTTACAAGAAGGTAATAGAGGAAATGATATTGTTTTAACAATCGATATTGAGTTGCAACAGATGGTAGAAAAAGTGTTAGAAGAACAATTACTAATTGCCAAAAAATCTCCCAATACAAAATATTACAATCGTTCTTTTGTTGTGATTACAGATCCTAATACAGGGGATATTTTAGCTATGGCAGGAAAGCAGATCATTGAAAAAAATGGAGAATATTTATTTTATGATTATACACCAGGAATCGTAACAGCACCTGTAGTGGTTGGTTCTGTTATCAAAGGTGCATCACATATAGTAGGATATAATACAGGAGCTTTAAAAATTGGTGAAAAAAGAACAGATGAGTGTATTAAGGTAGCAGGAACCCCACTAAAATGTTCTTGGAAAACTTTTGGACAAATTGATGATTTATTGGCTTTAAAATATTCCTCTAATACTTATCAGTTTAGAACAGCAATGAAAGTTGGTGGGGGACATTATATTTATGATGGACCTCTTGCTTTAAATCCAGAAGCTTTTACGACTTATCGAAATACATTTCATGAATTTGGATTAGGGGTAAAAACAGGAATTGATCTACCTGTAGAAAGTGTTGGACTTATTGGGAAAGATACTCAATCAGGTTTGCTTCTTGATTTTGCAATCGGACAATATGACACTTATACACCAATTCAATTATCACAATATATTTCTACAATAGCCAATGGAGGAAACCGAATACAACCTCATTTATTAAAGGAAGTTTATGATTCTACAAAAAAAAGTTTAACTGAGAAAATCTTTGAATATGAACCAGTTATTTTAAATAAAGTAAATACAGAAGAACAATATTTAAATCGTGTGAAAGAAGGATTAAAAATAGTTATGGAAAGAAATGGGACTGGATATACTAGTATGAATTTAAATTTAAAACCAGCTGGAAAAACAGGAACTAGCCAAAGCATTCTTGATACCGATGGAGATGGAATTGGGGATACTGAAACGATTACTACTACATTCGCAGGCTATGCTCCTTATGATAATCCAGTCATGACAATTGTTGTAGTTTCTCCTGATAGTTATTATCAAAATAGCAGTTCTGATTATGAATATCCTGTCACTCGCAAAATATCGAATGAAGTTTCAAAAAAATTCTTTGAAATTTGGAGATAATTTGCTATAATAGGTGTGAACTTATCGAAAAGGAGGGAAAATAGTATGGCAAAAAAAGGAGAAGCTAGAGAAAGAATCACTCTTCAATGTACTGTTTGTAAAGAAGAAAATTATCGTACAGAAAAAAATAAAAAAAATACGACAGATCGTTTAGAATTAAATAAATTCTGTCCAAAATGTAGAAAATCAACAACTCATAAAGAGAAAAAATAAGGAGATACAAAATGGGAAAGAAACAACCTATTGTAAATCATGGATTGTTACATGATAGTGTTAATTATAGTGCTTTAATAGAAGCACAAGCAATGACGCCTGCTTTTGGTAAAGCTAGTAAAGAAGAAAAACCAAAAGTAAAATCTCTTGGCAAAATGAAACCAAATTATAAAAGAACTACCAATAAGTAGAAAGGAGGACTTTTATGTTTAATATTAATGATATCAAAAATGGAATTACTTTTATTTATGAAGATAATATTTATCAAGTTTTAGAATTTTTACATGTAAAACCAGGAAAAGGTGCTGCGTTTGTAAAAGCAAAATTGCGTAATTTAAGAACTGGATCAACAGTTGAAAAAACATTTAATACTAGTATTAAATTAGAAAAAGCTATGATTGAAAAACAAAATATGCAATATCTATATAGTAATGGTGATGTTTGTAATTTTATGAATATGCAAACTTATGAACAAATTGAACTTTCAAAAGCTCAATTAGGAGAAAGTGAAAAATTCTTAAAAGAAGGAATTAATGTTGATATTAGTTTTTATCAAGGAGAATTGATAGGAATTATTTTACCTGATAAAATCGAATACGAAGTAGAAAAAACAGAACCAGCTGTAAAGGGAAATACAACAAATAATGCGATGAAAGATGCATATATGGAAAATGGTTTGATGGTTAGAGTTCCACTATTTATTGAGCAAGGAGAGCATATTCTTGTATCAACAAAAGATGGAAAATATGATTCAAGAGCATAATACGAGAAATCGTATTTTCTTTTTCTTAAAAATATGTTTCGAAAATTTATATCTGTGGTATACTAATAGTAAGGAGCATGCTATATGAATGAGAAAAAAGCAAGAGAATTCTGTTTGGCTGTAAAAAAGTTGAATGAACAATTTAATATGTCTTTTTTCTTTGTGACAGAAGGTGCAAGTATTACGGATAACAGAGGAAATGAAGCTGTTAAGCATGCAAGATTGTGTCATGAAGAATGGGAAAAAGCACATGGTGAAGATCCAAAGAAGGAGTGGGATATAAATGGATTATGAAACACAGATGGCAAATGAAGCTAAAAAAAAGAAAAATGGTCAATTATTTGGACTCATTTTCGCCCTAATTTTGTTAGGAGGAGTAGGTTATTTTTATTATGGCTATCAACAAGGGAGTGGAGCAAAGAAATTTGAAAAAACTGCTAGTGCTTTATTAGATAGTGTAGATGAACTTTACAAAAGTGATAAAATGTTAGAAGAACCAGAAGATGTTACTTATACTTTTCCAGATAAATCAATTGTTAATTTTGATGAGAGAACTTTAAAAGGTGGTACTATCAATCGTTATCAGAATGGTAGTGTAGAGTTTGCAATTTACAATTCTGAATGGTGTGCAACCAAAACAAGACTAAGTAATAAAATTGAAGTTACTGCTTATAAAAGTGGAGAATGTGTTATCAAATAAAGAAAATGTTCTAAAAAAGGTTGACAAACATATTATTTTATTGTAATATCTAATAGAAATGAAAAGGAAAGAAGAAGTTTCCACTTCTCACCCGAATACAAATAGTGTTGGGTAAAAGGCCATGAATGAACAATAAAATAATGTTCAAGATTATTGTCTTTTTAGTGGATACTTTGTATTCACTTTTTTATTGGAGTGTGCATTTATTGCATTGATATAATATTTTGGAGGTGTCAGTTATCGCAAATAAAGAGAAAGATTTGTTTATTAATGAACAAATACGTGCAAAAGAAGTAATGGTTATAGGACCAAATGGAGAACAACTTGGAATTAAACCAATTAAGGATGCTCTTACACTTGCAAATTATGCTGGTTTTGATCTTGTACTTATGAGTCCTAATGCAAATCCGCAAGTTTGTAAAATTATGGATTATAATAAATTTAAGTATGAAAGCAAGAAAAAAAATAAAGAAAATTTAAAGAAACAGAGAGAAAATAATTTAGAAATGAAAGAATACCGTCTTTCTGTATCAATTGATATTCATGATTTTGATACTAGAGTTCGTAATTCTTCAAAGTATTTGGAAAAAGGACATAAAATAAAAGTCAGCATTCGTTTTAAAGGAAGAGAAATGGCACATCCAGAATTAGGGAAAGAAGTGCTACTTCGATTTGCAGAATCTTTAAATGAAATATCAGTAATAGAACAAAAACCAACAATGGATGGTCGTTTTATGACTATGATACTTATGCCAAAGAAAGAAAAATAGGAGGAATTTATATGCCAAAAATGAAAACTCATAAAGGAACTGCTAAAGTTTGTAAAGTTAGACCTGGAGGAACTGTAAAAATTGGTCATCCAGGAACAAGACATAATACAGGAAAGAAAAACGCTGCTTCAAATAGAGTAGGAAGAACAGCTTCACTTTTAAGTAAAAGTGATTATAAGAGAATTAAAGATATTATTTAGTATTAAAGGAGGAATTTAAAATGCCAAGAGTAAAGACTGGAACAGTAACACGTGCTCGTCACAAGAAAGTGATGAAACAAGCAAAAGGATATTTTGGAAGTAAACATAGATTATATAAAACTGCCAAAGAACAAGTAATGCATTCTGGAAAATATGCATATAGAGATAGAAGACAAAATAAAAGAGAATTTAGAAAATTATGGATTATTCGAATTAATGCAGCATGTCGTGAAAACGAAATTAGTTATTCTAAATTTATTAATGGATTAAATAAAGCTGGAGTAACAATCAATAGAAAAATGTTAGCTGAAATAGCAATTGATAATCCTGCATCTTTTACAGATTTAGTAACAATTGCAAAAGATGCATTAAATGGAAAAGTTTCTGCTAAAAATGAAGTAAAAACTGAAGTGAAAAAAGAAGCGCCAAAAGCAGAAAAGAAAGAAACTGCAAAAGAGGCTACAGATCTATCAAAACTTACAGTAGCAGAACTTCGTGAAATGGCAAAAGCAAAAGGTGTAGAAGGATATTCTACAATGAAAAAAGCAGAATTAGTAGATGCTTTAAAATAGGTTTTTTAAAATCTATTTTTTTGTATACTTTGAAGAAACTAACCTTATAAAATTTTTATAGACTTTGTGCATTTTTGTCTGATATAATATATTTAAATAGTTTTCAGGAGGTTGTAAAGATGGAACAAGGAATTTGGAAAAAGTATGAAGAAACGACTCGTAAGCCAGAAGGAGAAAGAGCATCCTATCATGATTTATATGACGATTTGAAGAATAGTAGAAGGAGCTGGGAAATTGCCCAAAGCCTTGATGAATGCAAAGAACAACTTTGTGGGGTAGATTTTAGAACCAGTGGAGTAGAGCCTGAAGCTGGAGATATTTATGTTTATTATGCTTTAGAAAATGGAAAATTAATTCCAATACTATATTTTAAAATAACTCGATTTGATGATGGCAAAATCAATCATTTTATTGAATATAATGGGAATCAAGATGGATATGTTGGAATTCCTATTCAATACTTTCCTGAGTTGATTAGAAAGCTTAAGGAAATCGATTCAGAAAAAAATAAAAAAGATATCGATGAACTACAAACTAGATATGATAATTATCAAAAACTTTTAGAATTGCAATCAAAAAAGGAATATACAGAAGAGGAATTGCTTTTCTTATATAATATGAATAGGAGAGAAGATATCGATAAAAATCTCATTGAACCAAAAATAAATGGCAGAAATATAGAGGATGATTATGAGAGTTTTTCAGAGGAGGGAAAGGCAAGACTTTTCTTAACTGTGAAAGGAACTGAATTGGCAAATCGTTTATCTATTTCTTCAAAAAAAGTAATGACTTTAATAGCAGCAAAAGAATGTTTAATGAGCCTTCATAATGCATCTTTAGAAATTTTAAGTGATAAAGATTATATCATAGAATTATTGCAAGTCTTTTTTGATGTTGATCAAATAGGGCTTCAAGCGAAAGAGTTAAATCATCTTCCAGAATGTTATCGAATCGATTCTGATATTATTAGTTTGATACTTTATAGAGGAACACCTGTTACTGATGAAATTTCAAATTGGTTAAAAAATAGTCCAGTAGGAAAAGAAAATTTGAAAAACCCAGAGTTTGCTTATAAGTTAATAGAAGCTTTTATTAGAGGTAGAATTAGAATAGGAGAATCATATTTTGAGAACGAATTATTGGGGATGTTTTCAAACAAAATATTAGAGGAAATTGAAAAGCATATTATGTTTGGACCAGAGCCAAATCCACCAAGAGGTTTATGGTCAGGAGAAGATTTAAAACAGATTAGTTATCAGAAATTATTAAATCATAGAGCTAAAGTTTTACAGTATAGAAAAGAACATTAATTTCATAAATTTGCGAGTCATGTTTTTTATATTATAAAATTTAGAAGAAGAAGTTTTTTAATATGCATTATTTATTAGATTTATTTTTATGTGGAAATTTAAATCAAACTTTGAATGAAGATTTTATGAAAAAGCAAAATAATGAACAATATATGGAAACAATTCATTCTAATCCAAAACAGCCATCTTTAAAAGAAATTTTAAAACAATTGATGGAGGAAGGAAATATTGATCGATTAAAACAAGAATTAGATACAATTGATGAAGAGGAACTTTATACTAGTTTTATTCATGGAATTAATCATAATGAAAGAGTTTTGTTTTGGGCTTATATTTTATCATTGCAATGTGGAATTGATGAAGCCTGTGTAAGAATTGTTTTAGATGCTTCTAAGTATCATGATATTGGAAGAGTAAATGATTGTGTAGATCCTACTCATGGTAAAAGAAGCGCAGAAGCAATTAAAGAACTTATAAGTGATTCAATTTATGAAAACCAAAACTTTGTAAAATTGTTACAAGGTATTGTAGAAATTCATTCATTAGAAGATACTGATGCAGAGCGTATCATGAGAAAATATGGAATTACAGACAAAAAGACTTTTTATACTTTATTTTCCATTTTAAAAGATGCGGATGCCTTGGATAGAATTAGAATTACTTATATGGAAGACACCATTTCTTGTTTAAATCCAATTTATTTAAGAATTCCTTATTCAAAAAAATTATTAATGGCAGCACATGAATTAAATGAATTTTATATGAAAAATGAAGAACATACGAAGGGAGGAAAATATGAAAAATATTTATATTGATTTTGATGGAGTAATCATGGATACCAATCGAGTAACATATGATATGTTAGATCGATTAGAAGTGGATAAAACAGATAGTGAAAAAATGAGTGAATTTTATTCTAATTTAAACTGGAAAAAAATTCTTTCATTAACACCAATTATTAATGATGCATTTGGGTGTATGAAAAAACTTTATGCATCAGGAAAGTGTAATCTTGCCATTTTAACACATGTAAATTCTGTAGATGAAGCAATTGCGAAAATTAATTTCATTCGAAAATATATGAAAGATGTAACAATTATTCCTGTACCAAGAGAGCTTTCTAAAACAAAAATGTGTTCTACTAAAGATTCAATTTTAATTGATGATTATTCAGGAAATTTAATAGAATGGGAAAAAGAAGGCGGAATAGGAGTTCAATTCTCTACAGATTTAAGTAAAGACAAAGGATTTCCTGTCATAGACAAATTGGATTGTATTTTAGATATGAAATTTGCTGAAAAGGAGTAAATCTTCTTTTTTTTAAGGGTGATAGTATGAAAAAATGTGCGGTAATTTATAATCCAAAAAGTGGAAAGCGAAAAAATAAGAAAGATTTCTTAAAAATAATAGAAAAGACTTTAAATAGTTACTGCTATGAGGTTGTCTTTTTTAAAACATCAAAGCAGGGAGATGCTACTACTATAGTATTTAACTTGGATGATGACTATTCTTTGGTTATTATTGCAGGAGGAGATGGGACCTTAAATGAAGGAATAACAGGAAATTTAATGCGCGAAAAAAAGCTTTTGTTAGCAAGTCTTCCTATAGGAACTACCAATGATGTTGGATCTATGTATGGATATACGAAAAATTACAAAAAGGATTTAGAATTGCTTTTAAATGGAACAATAAAAAGAATTGATACTTGTTCTTTAAACTCGAAACCTTTTGTTTATGTTGCCTGTCTTGGAAATTATGTAGATGTTTCTTATGCAACTCCTAGAAAACTAAAAGAAAAATTTGGAAAATTTGCCTATATATTGTATGGAATGAAAAGAATATGTAGTAAATTAAAGCAATATTCTATTGAATATGAAATAGATAGATGGTCAAAAAAAAGAAGGTGATTTTTCCTTTCTATTTATCACAAATAGTAATCGTATAGCAGGCTTAGAACATCTTTATAAAAATGTGAAATTGAATGATAATATGTTTGAAGTCGCATTTTGTAAAGCGAGAACAAAAAGAGAATTAATTAAAATGATACCTGCATTATTAACTCCTGTAGTAAAAAGGGTTCCTAATATTATATATTATCGTACAAATAAGTTAACCATAAAATTGAAGCATAGGATAGACGAATCTTGGTGTCTAGATGGAGAAGAATATGCTACAACGGAAAAAATTTTTCGTTTTCATGTTCAAAAAGAAATTGAAATGTTGGTTCCAAAAAAGAATGTTCAAAAATTGTTTAAAGAGGAGAGTGAAATATGAAAATTGGTGTATTTGATTCAGGAATAGGTGGATTAAACGTTTTAAAAGAATTGATCAATCAATATCCCAAATTAGAATATCTTTATTATGGGGATACCTTTTATTTACCATATGGAGAAAAAAGCAAAGAAGAATTGATAAAATTAGGTGTTAGAATTATCCGCTTTTTTGAAGAAAATCATGTTGATAGAATTGTGATAGCATGTGGTACATGCAGTAGTTTGGTAGATGAATATCAAAAATATACAAAAATTCCAATTGACAATGTGATTGATCCTACCGTAGAATATGTAAAAAAGTATTATCAAAAAGTTGCTTTGCTTGCAACGCCAGCAACAATAAAAAATGGTATTTTTGAAAGAAAGTTAAAACAAGAAGGAATTGAAGTCTATCCTTTAAGCTGTCCAAGTTTTGTACCTTATTTAGAAGGTTTATCAGAACAACTAGACATAGAAAAAGAACTAAAATCACTTCAGAATAATGAATATGAAGCTGCCATTTTAGGTTGTACTCATTATCCATTATTAAAAGAAGAAATAGAAAAGATTTTATCAGTTCCTACTATTGATATGGGAAAAGTATTCAGTGAAAAGATAGAATTAAAGGAATCAAATGCTTCTTTAACTGTTTATATGAGTAAAGTGACTCCTCTTTTAGAACAAAATGTAAATAAAATTTTAGAAAAAGACATTCCATTAATAGAAAAGAATTTACCAGTATAAATCACTTTATAGTAGAAATACTAAATATGGTGATTTTTATGAAAAAATGGGTAACTCTTTTCTTTTTTTGTTGGTGTATGATTGGTTGCATGCATGTTCCAACAATGATGAATTTTGAAGGGAAAGATAGAAAAGAACTAGAAAATTTTGTTAGTGATTACCATCTAGAAATAGAAGTAGAAGAAGTATATAGTGAAAAACAGGTTGGAACGATTTTAGAACAATATCCTAAAAGTGGGAAAATAAGAAAAAATGAAAAAATGAAAATTGTAGTTTCAAAAGGAATTGATTATGAAGGTTTAAAAATAAATGAATTAGGAGATGTACCTATTATGATGTATCATGGAATTTGGGATATGGAAAATAATGACACAGACGATAAGAACGGAAATGTTGACAATTATGGTTATCAAAGAACGAGTGAAGCCTTTAGAAAGGATTTAGAATTTTATTATAAGGAAGGATATCGCATGATACGCTTATCTGATTTTGTTCATGGAAAAATTGATGTAGAATTAGGAAAAAGTCCTATTATTTTAACTTTTGATGATGGAAAACATAATATTTCTGTTTCAAAAAGTGAACAGGGAGAACTTATAGTTGATTCTCATTCAGCTGTTGGAATATTAGAAGAATTTAAAAAGAAGTATCCTGATTTTAAAGTAACAGCAACATTTTTTTTAAATGGGAGGGTCGTTGACGGGGACTATAGGGTCGACCGCATGAAGTGG
>CANEDJ010000022.1:0-23011 GCA_947426265.1 uncultured Mycoplasmatota bacterium
ATTTTTTTCCTTTTCCGATTGTACCCATTACGATTGGTACTGTGATCAAAGCTATGACCCCGATAATTATTATCACGGCCAAAAGCTCGATCAAGGTGAATCCCTTTTTCGATTCCATAATATTCACTCCATTTCATTTCTATTCTAAAATTAGTATAACTGATTTTAAAATCTATATTCATTTTTGTACTCATTTAGTTTCACTTATATATTTAAGAAAAAAAAATCAATTCGATCTTTTAACATCACCATTTATTTTCAAAAAAAAGAAAGTCTATTCACTGACTTTCACATATCTTCTTTTTTCTCGCATCATATATTCTGTAATACAAGTTTCAATTTCAGGCAAAGCTTCCCTTTGCAGATTTGAAAGATGTACAAACTCTTTTATCGTATCAATATATATTTTTCCCCAAAAAAGTCCCATTTTCACTTCTATATCATTAAACATATCTGGAGTAATTGCTGTAAAAAAATAACCAAATAATAATCTTTTTTGAGCCAATAAAATTCTTTTATTTGTAAGCACAACAACATAAGTTGTTATAATATCAAATGGATTATCATTCTTTTGAGCAGCAAAAGCATATTTTACCGTTTCTCCTGGATTTAAGTGCAGTTCTGCTATCTTTGAATGTGCTTTTAATCTCCATGCAACAGTAAAAGGATAACGTTCCTTAAAAGCTTTGGCTTTTTTATAGACTTCACTTTCCATAAATTTCCTCCTACTCAGAAATTATATTACTATCCTTTAAAAATGTAATAAAAGCATTTTCTGATATCACTCCAATATTTGCTTTTACTACCTGATTATCTTTTACGACAGCAATAGTAGGGGTACCAAAATCATCCCAATCAAGACCCAAATTATCAACAATTGTACGAACTTGACTTTCTGTAAGACTATCAGTATTAATATCTACATATTCTATTTTGTATTCTTTTGTCACTTTTTCTAGTGTTGGATGAAAAGTAGTACAAGCACCACATCCTGGACGCCCTATATAAACTAATTTCTCCTCACTAGAAGCATATGCATCTGTAAACTTTTTCATCATTTTACTTCTTGACATACTAGTTTGAACCATTCCAAATGCAATCAATGCAACAAATGCAGCAATTACACCTATTACTACTAAGATTTTTTTGTTTTCATTCATAATAAAATCCCTCTTTTCAATGTTTTTCTTCTCTTATTGTATCATAATTCAAACTATTTTAATACTATTATTTATTTCTAACTAAATAATATTAAATAGTAACAAAAAAGAAATGATTTCCTTTTTCAAATCATTTCAATATATCTTTTTAAAATATCAAATTGTCAACATCTTATAAAGTCTTTACAATCGGTTTATCTTACTTTCCACAGTAATTTTTATATTTAAGTCCGCTTCCACATGGCTAGCATTTTTAAGACTACCACTTCCCACTCGTTAATTTCCTTTAAAACGAGGCTTTTATTACTTTTATATTTTAGTATATTCCAGCTAATCTCTAGTAGAGTGACTCTAAATGTGGTTCCAGAATTGCAAATTTCCCACATCTTTTATTCTTTATTACATCTTAATTATACCATTTTTCCTTTAATATATCTATCTAACTTGACTAACTTTTAAATAAGAGTGATTAATAGACCGACGAATTAGGAGATAGTTATGAAGTATATTATTAAACCTAAAAATAGAATTGAATGTATTAGTAGAAACGGAGATTATCATGGATATTTTATTATTAAAAATATTGAGATAGTTCTATCCGCTAAAAATCCAAGAGACTTACAAGTAATGATGAAATTTAGGCATAAGATTGAAGAACAACTTGTTGATTATTTAAATTCTAAAAATTATAGAAATGATTAAAGCCCACCTATTTGGTGAGCCCTTTTAAATAAATGAACAAATTAATTGATCCATTTTTTTCATGATTGTTTCAATAGAATTAATTATATTTCTTTGTTGTTTTAATTTTTTATCTATCTCACATACAATACTTTTTTGTTTGTCTATAGAAATATTAGGAATAGGAAAATCTTGTAAATTATTTGGAAAAATATTTGTATTATTTCCTAATCCTTTTTTATTTATTGCAATCATATATTGAAAATACTGAATTCTAAAATAGTAATATGCAAACTTTGGATTAATAAATTTTCTATTAAATCTAAATCTAATTATAAAATCACAAAAGATTGCATTTATATCTTCTTCACTTATTGCTACTTTACCTATGCCACCTTCTCCAGATCTCATCATTAATATATCATCTTTTGCAACAATTGTAGATACTGGTTCACTTATGCCTTTTATTTTTTTAGATAAATGATTATTAGAATAATTATTATCAACACGTTTTAAATTCCCATAGTCAATTTTCCATTTACTGATATCTGCCATAGATATGTAATAATAATCTCCATTTTCATCAAATTCATCTGATATTCCTTGTCCAGTAATTATTGGAATTTCTACTACTTCTTTTAACTGATAATACGGTCTACTAACAATTTCATTATGCACATATTCACCTGCTGGTCTATGAAATTTACTACTAAACCTACAATCTATATTGTTGCCAAATTGACTAAATTTTGCTGTATATATTTTTTTATTATTTAACAAATTGAATTTATTTGTGTTATAATCAAAATATTTAATTATAGTTTCGTTTATGATTACCGAATCATCTTTTTTATTTGATAATAAGTTTTTTATTTCAGCATCAGATTTTAATAATTCATCAGTTATTTGACCTTTCTTATTACATTCTTTTAACTTATCAACACTTTCTTGATTTAAAAGTACATAAGCTAAATCTTTAGGATTCAATGTTGGATATCCTTTTCCCGTTCTTGAAATAGAATTTAAATCTTGAAAAATACTACTTCTTATACAACCATAGAATAATCGACTATCTATTAATGGTCTTAATATTATAAATGCTTTAGTAAAATAAATATCATCATTGGAATCATCAATATATACGATTTCCTTTAAATACGGTCTTATCTTTGAAATCAATATATCTCCTTTTCGTGGCTTAATTATATCGCCTTTTTCAATTTTTTTATAATAATCAGATAATTCTGGTATTTGATTTTCAAAATCAATAATTACAGGATATGTAAATCCATCAGAATCTACATCGCTTATTTGACAATATTTAAATTCTCCTAATTCTTCGATATTAATGCTATCTGGTTCTATTACGTTGGAAATATCTAATAAAGATACTTTTTCTTTTTTATTTTCATTGTTTTTAATTAAATATGAAATATAATTATAATCAAATCGATTTGTATATTCTTTGCTAAATGAATTTAGTTTTACATTCTTTAATACTTTCATTTTGCTACTCCCAATTGATATTCCTTAGATAATCCAATATTTTTTCTTTAATATCATCATCGACCATTATTTCATTATTTTGATTTGTTCGATACAAATCGTTAGGCATCGGTTTTATACTATTTGCTTTTCTTTTATATCCAACATTATCTGCTTCGGCCATAAATATTTCATAATCAAGTTCTTCAGACACTTTATTAAATACCCACCAAGTATTTACATATCCAAATTCTTTTTCCATATCCTTATCATATTTACATAAATCGTTTATATTAAATGAGTACTTAGTCAGTATGTCTTCTATATCAAGATTTTTATCCTCAGGCCTTATTGTATCTCCTAATAATTCAAACAACAGATTTTTCTCATCAGACTTGTTTAACTCTTTAATAGAAGGATATTTATTTTTATCTTTTCCATCTAAATATACAGATTTAATATTTTCTATTCTTGTTTTTAATTTACCATATTGATTCGCATACTTCTCCCATGTTGCTTCCCATTTTCTCATATCTATATCTGTTTTCTTTTGAGCAAATAAAATACTCGTTTTTGTATTGGTGAATGGGGCAAAAGTTAACTGTGGCAAAGAAACAATAGCTTTAATATTAAAATATTTAAATAAGAATAATCTTATATATTTATTTTCCGTTGTATCAAATATGCTTTCTGGTAAAACTATAGCCATTCTTCCTTTTGGTTTTAATAACTGATAATATCTTTCTATAAATAAGTTCTCGGTATTCTTTTTCTTATCAAATACAAACGAATGACTTAATTTTTTCTTTGTATCATTATCTAAACTCACTGAAAACGGTGGATTTGTTAATATTAAATCAAACTGTTCATTGACATTTTTAGAATAAAAATTATCTGCAAATTCCTTATTTAATGCATTAGGAGCTGAAGGTTTTATGTATTCATTAAACGGAAGAAGACCATCTCCTTTTTGGGCACCAACAAAAATATTCGTTGAACCATCACCATGTAATATCATGTTTACTTTAGTAGCTGTTCCTAAATTAAAATTCAATTCTGATCCATAAATATATTCTCTTGCCCATTTGTTCTCACGATTGTCAGGATAAAACCACTCATTAAATTTATCTTCTACAGCTCTGCTTGTATCCAATCTATTCTTAAATCTATATTTAATATTTTTAGTAATAAATTTCATATATTCAATCAAAAATGTTCCTGAACCAGCTGATGGATCTATCATATATGGTATTTCTCTATCGGCATTTATCCTATTAATTGCAAGTTTATCAGCCTGAATTCCCCATAACATAAACCTTACAACATTAATATGTGTAAAAAATTGTCCTTTTGTTTGTTTAAATCCATTTCTTATAATGCCTTCAAAAAAATCACCTAATATATCTTTACCTGATAAGCTATTTTTCCCATCTACAAATGAATATTTTTCTAATGCTTGAACAGTATATTTTACTTTTTCTATTGAAAATTTCTTTGTATCAACAACATTAGAATCTTCTATTTCTTTTTGGTCTGTTATGTTTAATTTATCTTTTAATGCTCTTTTATACAACCCATTTATTCTTTTATATAAATCTTCGTTTGATTCATAAGACAATGTCTGAAAATCGTATATTTCTCCATCTCTTTTTTCGTCTTCATCTTCTATTTTGGCTAAAATAAGATTTGTTAATGAAGAAAATATATCATTATCATCTGTTCCTCCACCTCCCCACAATACATTGTGCAAATCAATTTGCAAACGACTCAACATATCATGCGTAAAATTTGTTTCAAGATCTTTTCCATTTCCTGTTCCTTTAGTATATGGTGTTTTTTTAGCCTCGCCATAATTGCCAGGAATATCGGTTAAATAATCAAGAGATTCTTCCCATTCTTTATAATTTTGAAATTTCTCATTATCTATGATAATGCATTCGTCAATAATATCATTTCCTATAAATCCAATTGTATATAGGATTAAATATTTAACATCATGTCCTTCTGTTTTTTCCATGCCAGCCACTTTAAATAATTGTTCTTCTATAGTTTTATTTTTTTCAGTCGTTTCATACTCAAAAGGATTCTTCACTTCTATAAATAGGAAAGCATCTCTCTTTTCATCTCTAACTATTATGTCAATCCTGCTAGTATTAGTATGTGGCCTTCCTGCTGTATATTCATGCTCTATCTCAATGTTGTTTATTGAATATCCCAATTCATTTATCAATTTTGTTAAAATATATGCCCTTACTAATTCCTCATCCCCATTTTTACGAGGCTTACCAACAAGCTCATCAACATACTCTACATTACGAGTTTCAACATCAAATTTCTTTACAATCTTTTTTGGTGAATTTTCTATATATTTTCTTATTAATTCTTTTTGTTCTACATTCAAATTTCTTTCCATATTACTTCTTCTCCATACTACTTATCATTTTTCTAATTTTTCTTTTAACATTATCATTTTCAATAATATATGCCTCTATATCTGCAGGTATTTTTTTTGATTTATGGCTTTCTGAAGCTAAATCATATAATTCTATTTGTTCTTTATCAGAAAGTCCTAACACCATAATCATTGTTTTCATTAAATTTGCCGAAGGAACTCTTTTTCCATTTTCCAGGTCATGTAAATACTGTGGTGTGATCCCAAAATCTCTAATTATATCTGCTCTTTTTTTGTCTGAAGCATCAACTTTTCTATCTACCTTTTTTTTAATAAATTCTCCTAATTTCCCATTCATATTATCACCCTTATTCTAATTATCAACATATATGCTTATCAACTTATATGCTTATTTTAACACAAAATAAAAAAATTCACAATAAACTTACATTAACTTGCATTATTTTTGAATAAGAGTGATTAATATAACACCAGTTTAGGAGGTGTATATGATTCGTAAGAATACAAGTGGTGATATTAGTGATGAAGAGTTTGAGAAAGTATTAAGACCTTTTGTAGATAACTATGATGAATTTGTTGTTAGTTATATTATGTCGAAGGTTATTGCTTATTATATTGCTAATAGTTATTATCGTAATGCTATGTATGAAGGTTCTTTTCTTCAACATTATAATTCTGCTAAAGATTTAATTAATTTTTTTGGGGAAGATTATGAAAAGACTAAAACTGAAGTATTTAAATTACTAAAAATTAAATATGTTTTAAAAGTTATTAATGAAAATCCATTAGATTTCAAAAAAATAGAGTATTAGATTTTGTTCTAATACCCTTTTATTTGCCTAAATTTATAATAAAATTAAATTGATTATTTATTGTTTATATATTCATTTTCCAAAAAACTCAGGGAAATATTATAATTGTATGAATGTAGGTGGGCTGTGGGTGGAGAAAAATTATTAAATTTTGGTATCTATGAGTCTGTAAATATGTGAATTTTAGAGATGATTTCTTTATCTTTAGAAATGATATAGAGGCATTACTCCCCTAACCTATAAACAAGCTCAACGTAGAAAAGGAGAAATCGCTAATAAAGCTGAAGTAAAAGAAATACGATTACACGATTTTAGATCTTTCTTAGTTAATAATGGAGCTCCTGTTACTATGGTATCCCAATATTTAGATCATTCTAATTCAAGTAAAACATTAAATACTTATTCACACTTATTTAAAAAAACTTCTGCTGAAGTAATTAATACTATTAATAGAGCTAGAAACAATGTTAAAAATTAACTCTTGTTTAGTTGATGTGGCTCTAAATGTGGCTCCAGAATGTATTTTATAGTATTTTTGAGAAAAAGAAAAACTCGTGTTTTCCCTTATTTTATCGGAGTTGCGAGTTATTTTCCACAGCAATTTTTATATTTAAGTCCGCTTCCGCATGGACATGAATCATTTCTTCCTACTTTAGATACTCGTTTTGGTTGTTGTTTTTTTACTTTATTCGTATCTTCAACTGCTTTTCCTTCTACCACTTGTTTTCTTTCAATATTTTGTCTTATTTCAGCACGTAACAAATAAATTGTAGATTCTTTATCAATTGTATTAAGCATTTCATCAAATAAATCAAAACCTTCTTTTGTATAAGCTTGCAATGGATTTTCTTGTCCATATCCTCTTAAATAAATTCCTTCACGTAAATTAGACATTGTGTTAATATGATCCATCCAGTGGGTATCAATCACTCTTAATGTAATCGCCTTTTCAAACTCATTTTGAATTTCTTCTGGAATTGATTTTAACTTTTCATCATACTCACTCATTACTCTACCATAAATATTTTCTATCGTTTCTTCTACAGTTCTATTTTGAAGATCCGCCAAATCAATATTAGATTTCAGCAACTCATTCATAGCTTCTCTAATTTCTTCCAAATCTTGATCAGTCAATTTTCCTTCTGGCATAATATGTGATTCTACTAACTCGCTTACATAATCATGAAAAGTATTTAAAATCGTTTCATGAATTGACTCAGAATCTAAAATTTCATTTCTTCTTTCATAAATAATTTCACGCTGCCTATTAATAACATCATCATATTCCAAAAGTGTTTTACGCATATCAAAATTATTACCTTCTACACGCTTCTGCGCTTGTTCCATAGAATTCGATAACATTTTATTTCGAATGGAAGCCTCTCCATCAAATCCAACTTTTGCAAGTAAAGTTTTGGCTCTATCAGTTCCAAAGCGGACCATTAACTCATCTTCAAAAGAGACACAGAATTGAGAAAATCCAGGATCCCCCTGACGTCCTGAACGACCACGCAACTGATTATCGATACGACGAGATTCATGACGCTCTGTTCCAATAACTGCAAGTCCTCCTAAATCTTTTACTTCATCCGTTAATTTTATATCGGTTCCACGTCCTGCCATATTTGTAGCAATTGTAACAGCCCCTTTTTCTCCTGCCTTTGCAATTATTTCTGCTTCTCTTGCATTATTTTTGGCATTTAAAACCTCATGAGGGATTTTCTTCTTTTTTAACATAGAACTAATAAGTTCACTAGTTTCTACCGCTACAGTTCCAACTAGCACAGGTTGACCAATTTTATGACGTTCCTCTATTTCTTCCACAATTGCTTTATATTTTCCTTGAGCAGTTGCAAAAATCAAATCACCATAATCAGTTCTAATAACTGGCTTGTTTGTTGGAATACAAATAACGTACATATTGTAGATATCTCGAAACTCTTCTTCCTCTGTTTTTGCTGTTCCTGTCATTCCAGATAATTTTTTATACATTCGAAACAAATTCTGGAATGTAATTGTCGCTAATGTCTTGGTTTCTTCTTGGATTTGTACTCCTTCTTTCGCCTCTATTGCTTGATGAAGTCCTTCTGAATAAGTTCTTCCTTGCATTAAGCGACCTGTAAATTGATCTACAATAACAACTTCTCCATCCTTAACGACATAATCAAAATCACGCTTCATAGAATAATTAGCTCTTAAAGCTTGATTAATAAAATGAACTAAATTTGTATTCTTGATATCATATAAATTATCTACATGAAATATTTTTTCTGCTTCTCCGATTCCTTTTTCATCTAAAATAACAGACTTTGTTTTTTCATCATAAATATATCCATCATTCTCTTTTAATTTTTTTACAAATTTATCAGTATCAATATATAAATTAGCAGATTTCATATATCCACCAGAAATAATTAATGGAGTTCTTGCTTCATCAATCAATACAGAATCCACTTCATCTACGATTGCAAAATTAAGCGGTCTTTGAACTCGATCTTGTGCTTTTACTACCATATTATCTCTCAAATAATCAAATCCAATTTCATTATTTGTTGAATAAGTAATGTCACAATTATAAACTTCTTTTTTCTCACTTGGAGTTAATTCTCTATAGTTTACTCCTACAGTAAGACCTAAAAACCGATAGATGTTTCCCATCCATTCTGCATCACGCCCTGCTAAATATTCATTTACAGTAATGACATGAACCCCTTCTCCTGTTAATGCATTTAAATAAGCAGGAAGGGTACAAGTTAACGTTTTTCCTTCTCCTGTTTTCATTTCAGCAATATTTCCATAATGAATAGCTAATCCACCTAAGATTTGTACATAAAAAGGTTTTTCGCCAATTACTCGAAATGCAGCTTCTCTTGCTACTGCAAAAGCCTCCACTTTAATATCTTCTAATGTTTCCCCGTCTTTTAATCTTTTTCTAAATTCTTCTGTTTTTGCTTGTAACTCTTTATCTGTCAATTTTGTCATTTCTTCATCTAAAGCAATTACTTGATCAGCTATTTTTTTAAAATTCTCTAATTCTTTATATTCATGATCAAATATCTTTTTTAAAAATTTCATTTATTATCTATCCTTTCAAACTACAACTATTATTTTATCAAAAAACAAAGAAAAATCATAGAGTTTTAATTGAAATTAAATGATTTATCATCATAATTATTCTATGATTTTTTTATATTATATATATTATTAAAATATTACTTTTGATATTCTCCCCCATATTTCAAATTTTTTCTTTTGTGATAAACAATAATTTTGATTTTAGAAACTTATATTTTAATTATAACTATATTTTGAACATTAGTTCCAGTCTGCTTTTCTTTTGATCGTTATTTTCATAACAAAATAAGGCAAAACGCCTTATTTTACTTTGATAATACCATAATTATCATCTTGTCTTCTATAAACAACTGCAATTTCACTTGTATCTGAATCTTTAAATATATAAAAAGCATGATCCAATAAATTCATTTGCAAAATTGCTTCTTCCTCACTCATTGGCTTCATTTCTACCAATTTTCTCTTCACAATCTTTGTTTCATCTTGCTCTAAATTTTCTTCTTCTAAATCTAGGGCAAAATCAATAACAGGGGATTTTTTATTGTTTCTTTTCATTCTCGTTTTATTCTTACGAATCTGTCTTTCTAACTTGTCAGATGCCAAATCAATAGCAGCATAAAGATCTTTATCTTTTACTTCACCTCGTAAAATAAATTTTTTTGCAGGAATTGTTACTTCAACAATTTGATTAATTCCTTGCACTTTGACTAATACATTAGCTGTAAGTGTGTCTGGAGTCTCAAAATAACGATCCAATCTTCCAATCTTTTCTTCAATATGGTTACGAATCGCATCAGTTACTTTAACCTTTTCTCCACGAATGTTAAATTTCATAACATCAATCCTCCTTATAGTTCTATTATATCATACTTTTCTTATTTTAATTGTGTTATTTTATGTGAAAAAAAGACTACTTATACTAAAGCAGTCTTAATTTCTACTACATTTTTAGCTTGAAGCCCTTTATCTGTTCTTACTAGTTCAAACTCGACATATTGACCTTCAACTAAAGTTTTGTAGCCCTCTGATAAAATAGCTGAATAATGAACAAAGATATCTTCTCCATCTTTGTATTCGATGAAGCCGAAGCCTTTATCATTATTAAACCACTTCACTTTTCCTGTCACACTAACATCTCCCTTCCCTTAAATCTCCCCTACAATTTAACTATAATCCTTTTTGCAGACGATTTCAAGTGTTTTCAATTTGCAAATTTCGACAAAATTCGACATCATCGCCTACCAAGGACAAAACTATTATAGCACTTATAAATTTTGTTTCGCATTTCATTTCCCGAATGCCTAACATTTTTGCACGAATGCAAAAAAAATATATATTTCGTTATAATATTGTAATTTTCATATTGCATTTTTACAAGAAGTTAAAATTTCATCTATTTTTTTATTTTCTGTGTGCTAAAATGATAGCGAAATAGGAGGAAACTATTCAATGAAGGAGTATGTTGTAAAAAATTCATTATGTCTAATAAAGAAATATAATCCTACCATCGATCAAATTTCTTTATCAGAGATAGAATATGGATTAGTTGGAATTTATTTAACTATTACAAAGACAATTGTAATACTCTTATTAGCATGTATTCTAAAAATTATCCCTGAAGTAATTATATTTATAATAGTCTTCAACATTATTCGGACATGTTCTTTTGGATTACATGCTACTAAAAGCTGGATTTGTTTAATATCATCTATTCTGATATTTATACCAGTCCCTATTGTGTGTCAGTATGCTAATTTATCAAATAATATAAAATTTCTAATTGGTATTATTACAATTTTCTTTATTTATAAAAATAGTCCTGCTGATACTTACAAACGACCTATCGTTGATCCAGAAAGAAGAAAAATATATAAACTTCTTTCGACTATTATTACGATCATGTTCACAATACTAGCTTTATGTATTAATAGTAATTTTCTTTCCAACTGTTTCATCTTCGCACCTATTGTTCAATGTTTTTTGATTTCACCTATGGTATATAAATTTTTTCATCTACCATATGACAATTACAAAACATACCTTGCAAGTACAAATATTTCATAGGAAGGAGTATACAATATGAGATTTTTTGCTTCAATTTTAAAAGCATTAGGACTTAATGCAGCTAACGCTGGTAGTCAAGCTTGCATTTTCTGGGCTGTTGATGAACCAGAATGTCCAAAAAGTTTAATAAAATAATGACTTAAAAAACTATAAGCATATAGTTGATAACAAATAGAATTTGAATCTATTTGTTTTTTTTACATTATATTTTACTAATGTTTTTAATTTAATGGCATAACTAAAACGTTATTGTCTACTTGACAAGATAACCGTGTATCTATTATAATGTAGATAACATTCCTACAGAAAAAATTTACCTAATAAAAAATATATAATAAATTATAAATAATTAAAAAAGCTATGACTTTTCCATTCATAGCTCTTTTCCTATTTTAGTTTGGAAACATCAACTATCAAGCGTTGCATAAATTCCTCGCTTGACACTCCCTTCTCATTTTTTAATAATGGATTTTCATCTACTAATTTTTTTACCAAAGATAAACCATATCCATGACCTTCCCCTTTAGTTGTATACCCATGATTTTCAATCTCTTCCATTGGTATTGTTCCTTCATAATTATTAGATACAGAAATATATAGCTTTTTATTTTCTATACTCATTTCTAAATCAATAAATTTTTCATTTAAAGAACTGACTGCTTCTATCGCATTATCTAAAAATACTCCTATTATTTTACAAATATCTAAAACAGTATTATCACCTAGTCCAATTAATTGAACTGTTCTAATTGCTTTATCTACACTTAAGTCAAAATCAATATTCTGTTCCTTCATCAATAGCATTTTTGAATAAACCAAACCTCTAAGTCCACCTTCTGGTATAACAGTCGTTTGTCCCATCAAATGTTCATTATCTTTTAATTGATTCTCCACTATCTTATCAATGTAATCTGTAATATTCTTTTCTTTATTTTTTACCATATTACGAATTGTTAATAACTGATTTTTGTTTTCATGATTACTTACTCTATACTGATTCAAAATATCCTCATATTCTTTCAAATTCGATAATGTTGTATTATATTTATCAAATACTTTTAAATAATTATTTCGATTATAAAATAGACTTATTATAATCACAAAATAAGCAACTGTAATTAAAGTATTAAAAACCAATAAGTATTTAAAATCTATTTTGTAATATACTGTCATAACTAATACATTTGCTACTACAATAGCAATAAAACTAAATACAATAAAATATCCTGAACTAACTTTGCTAGTTTTATTTACCGTGACTTGATAAATCTCAGGTATAACACTCACAAAAAGTTGAATCAAAATAACAATAATTGCTACAGATGTATTGATTGCAAAACTTCCAAATATATTACTAATAATGTTATCAATATCTGCTCCCAATAAAGCTAAACAAATCATTAAGAATGTTTCGGATATCATTATAATTATCTGTGTAATTACTGGCATCAAAATAGTCTTTTTTATATTTTCTCTCATTAAATAATAATTTAATAATATAGATATAATCGTTGTACAAGCTATCTTTATAAATTTATCAACTATGGATACACTAAACATCAATAAAATAACAAATAAAACTAGCACAATGAAAAATTTATAATCTTTATAATTAATTTTCTTTTTTTCTAAGCAATACCAAGAATATATATGAGAATAACTTATTATAATAATTCCTAATATCTCACTAACTACCTCCATCATACTCCCCTAATCAACTCCTCTATTTTAAATCTAGTGGAAATAAGATCACTTTTCATTCCATTATCAAAAGTAACCAAATGTTCTTTCTTATTTACACTCGTTATTCTTTCCTTATTCATTATACAAGCCCTATGAGTTTGAACAAAACTATCATCTAATTTTGCACGAAAAAACGATAGTGGTTTATGAACTTTAAATTCATTAAACTCAGTTACAATAATAGTTCCCCTACCCAAACTATCTTTCTCAATATATAAAATGTCATGATATGGAAGAGCATAAAAAGTACTGCAATCTTCAAACCTTAAACATTTCTTCTTTTCTAGTGCAGATATCGCTTTTCCTATATTATATTGTAACCGATTCCTGTAATCATCGAACTTGTTAATAAATGCTAAGAAAGTAATATCTTTTGATAGCAATCTTGGTCCTAATTCCTCATGCCCAGTAATAAAAATAATTGCACTATCTTCATCTTTATGACGAATGATTCTAGCAACATCAATTCCAGTTCTGGTAGGAGCTTCAATATCTAAAATATAAATTTTAAATGAAAGCTTTTGATTTACAATTTTCATAAATTCATCATCATAGTCACTATATAAATGTGTTTTATAGTCTATCTCTTTTGCCATCATAAAAGTTGCAACAACATCTAGAATATTATCCCTCATTTCTAAATTGTCATCACAAATAATAAAATTAATCATATTGTCACTCCTCCAAAATGATTATCATCCCAGTTGTCTACTGTTTGCTACCTAATAAATATTACCATAATTTGGTACATTGTGCAACCAATTTACATAGAGAAGTCCTAAACACCACCAATTTTTCCACGATATCTCAAGTATAACTTTCGAAGCCAATCAATAGGAACTACAGTAAGCGCTAACAAAATCATAATCTCTAGTTCCTTAAATGTTAAACCTGCAGTTCTAAATAATGAACCACCAAAATAAATTAACAAAACCTGAACAATAAAAATAAAAAATATAACAAACATAAACACTTTATTTTTGGATAAATTAGCAAGTAAATTAAGACGCTCTGTTCTAGCATTAAAACTATTAAAAATTCCCATAAAAATAAATAGTCCAAAAAATGCAGTCATCAAATATTTATCAGTTTCAGTTATTCGATACAAACTATGTATCCATGAAGACTTTAAGAAAAAAATACAAAGCAATGATGAAAAACAACCTGTAAATAGAATTTCCCCCATCATATAAGGATTAATGATTGCTTCTTTTTTCTTTTTCGGATATTCCTTCATATATTCTCTTAATGGCGGTTCAAATGCAAAGGCTAACCCTGCTAAAGTATCCATAACCATATTGATCCATAACATTTGAATCACTGTAACAGGCGTCTCCACTCCAATAAATGGTCCAATAATAGATAAACTAATAGCACAAAAATTCATAGTCAACTGAAAAATAATAAACTTTCGAATACTTTTAAATATTGTTCTTCCAAATAAAATTGCTTTTGATATTGATAAAAAATTATCGTCCAAAATAATAATATCACTTGCTTCTTTAGAAACTTCTGTTCCACTTCCCATAGAAAATCCTACATCGGCTCTTTTTAAAGCGGGTGCATCATTAACTCCGTCTCCTGTCATCCCCACAACCAGTCCTAATTCTTGAGAGATGCGAACTAGCCTACTTTTGTCCTGTGGCAAAGCCCTAGCAACAACCCTCAAATTTGGCAACAGTTTTTTTACTTCTTCATCACTTTTTAACCTAAGCTCATCACTTGTCAAAACAATATCACTATCTTTTTTTAGCAATCCTACTTCTCTAGCAATCGAAGAAGCCGTATCTTTATTATCTCCTGTAATCATGACAATCTCTATATGTGCATCATGTACAAGTTTTACTCCTTCTATCGCCTCTTTTCTAATCTCATCTTTAATAAAAATAAGCCCTACAAAAGAAAGATCTCGAAAAGTTTCTGTAGCAGAAGTTGCTAGAGCAATAACCCGAATACCTTTTTTTGTCATTTGATCTATCTCTGAATAAATCTCCTTTTTTGAATAAAATCCTCTTTTTTCCCCTTGCTCACTATAATACTTTGTACAGAATGGTAATATCTTTTCTGGCGCTCCCTTTATCAATGTCATTTTTGTTCCATCTTCTATTGTTGTTAACGCATATTTATTATTACTATCAAATGGAACTGTTTTGATTTTTTTTACTTTTCCACAGGTTTCAGATTTTACAAATTCTAATAATGCTCTATCAGTACTATTTCCTCCAATCACTTTATTATTTTCCACATCATAACTACTCGCATTATTATAAATAATAGAAGTTGTAACAATTTTGTGGAAATTTGGATAATTTCTAAGCTCTAATTCTGTGGAAAACTTTTTTAAATTCCCAGATTCGAATCCCACTACCTCCAGTTTTCCTTTTGTCAACGTTCCTGTCTTATCTGTAAATAAAATATTTAAACTACCTGCAGTTTCTATTCCTACTAGCTTTCGAACCAATACATTATTTTTTAACATTCGTTTCATATTCGATGACAAAACTAAAGTAATCATCATTGGCAATCCCTCTGGAACAGCCACTACAATAATTGTCACACTTAGTGTCAATGCATATAAAATATGACCAAACATAATAGGAAAATTTGTAATAGTTTCTACTACCTTGCTCATCACAAATCCGTTTTCTATAAAAATGACAGAAAATAAATAAGAAAGCGAAACCAATACTGCTCCTATATATCCTATTTTACTAATAAATTTTGCCAACTCATGAAGTTTTAATTTTAGTGGACTATCTGGCTGCTTTTCTTGTAACTCACTTGCTAATTTTCCATAAAAAGTATCATTTCCAACATTTGTTACAATCATCTTTCCTGTTTTAGAATAAACAACAGTCCCTCGATACACACGATTCTTTTCATTTCCCTCTTCTAATAATGAATTTACTGCATTCTTATAAGCTTCTCTTGTTTCACCATTTAATGCAGATTCATCTACTGTTATCTCTCCTTCTATTAATTTTCCATCTGCTGGAATTTTATCTCCAGACTCTAATAAAACAATATCATTTACCACAATTTGATCTATTGGTAGTTCCACTATAGTTCCACTTCTAAGAACACGACATTTAATTTTTGAAGACTCTTCTTGCAACTTTGCAAATGCTTGTTCACTTCCATATTCAGAAATTGTAGAAATGAAAGATGCTAAAAAAATAGCGATTACAATACCCACAGTTTCATACCAATCAAAATTTTGAATTAAAAAAATTGTTTTAATCGCTAATGCAATTAATAGAATTTTAATAATTGGATCACCTAAAGTTTCTAGCAATAATTTCCAAAAACTATCTTGTTTTTTTGAAGTAATTTGATTACTACCATATTTACTACGATTTTCTGCTACCTGTTTTTCCGTAAGTCCTATTTTTTCCATAAGTTCCCTCCTAATCCACTATATTAAGAAGTACTTACAAATAGGAAATAAAAAAAACGACAAAAAAAAAGAAATTATATTCTTTTCTCCTTTGGTAAACATTCTAATAAACGATTCATTTCCTTTTCTGCCCCTTGTACCTGATGTTGATAAACTGCTTTTATATATTCCTTACCAAATCGTTTTGTCAAAAATTCTCTCATACTCGCTGTGTAGTCTGCAGCTGTTTCTCGTCCATTTATCCCTACGTTATCAATTGCCATATCAAAATCTTTTATAACATAACCATTTAATACTCGAACTCCATCGTAAGAACAAACCCAGAAATACCTCTCTCCAGCCAAGTCTCTTCGATCTGGCTCATCATGTACCACAACACTACTTACTGTTGTATCCGAAGAAAATGATCCTCGCTCTACATTTTTTTCATTTTGTTTTGTAATACAGAAATTTATTAAGTCTATAAATTCTGTTTTTCCTAATCTTGTAATATAACTCAATTCCATCATATCAATCCTTTCTAATTATTATATATAAAAACAAAAAATGTTTTACTATGTAAGATTCATAGATAAAAATTCATATCCATTTCCTATCATTTCTTTATTTAATAATACTGTAATATATTTACCATACGGACTTTTTGACTCTTTTCTATAAGAATTTACATATCCTGCTACATAACAAATTTTTTTGTTAAAAAATAAATCTACAAATTTATCTTTGGTTATTTTTTCACTTTGCTCTGGATACTTATGCATAATATCCTCATAATATTGTTGAAAAGTTGCTTTTACATTAGCACTTTGTAATAGAGTTTGAAGAGTATGAGCAGAGGTTCTGATTTGACCAGATAAATCTCTTACTCCAACATTATTAAAAGTATCCTTATTATGTAAAAGATACAAATTGTGGTCATCCCAGAAAATAGCATCTGCTATTTCAATATTGCCAATTCGTATTAAATGACTAACAATAATCTTATTATTTTCCCTTAAAAAATCATTATACTCCGTTTCTGTTTTTTGAACACAATATAAGCCATAATCCTCTTTTAATTGTTCTACCCTTACTTTTTTTGCTATATAATATTCTATAAATTCTTGAGTTAGAACTTCCATTACACTCTTGGAAAATTTATACCATTTTTCTTCAAACAAATAACATGGATCTCCTCTATCATTCGAGATTTCACCCTGAAGACATTTTATTAACGGAAGAGAAGAAATCACATAAATTCCATTTTTATCAATTACAGATAAATTCCATTTAAAAAATATTTCTTGTATTAGAACTCTTGTGATTGCCATTTGCCTTTTCTCTAATTCCTCATAAATATCCTTTATTGTTAATGGTTCTTCCTGCTCTATGAAAATCTTTTTTTGTTTATCTGTTAAAATATATTTTCTCCCTTCCTCCATATATTTCATATAATCTTTTCCCACAATTGTAAATGCTGAAATACTTTTATTTACAAGACAATTGATAAAATTTCTTTGAAGTTCTTCTTTCGTTATTTTATCATTTTTAACTGCTTCAAAATAACTTAAAGCAAAACGACTCGGCTTTTGTTGAATATGATCCAATTGAAATAGAATTTCTTGAAGTTCATTTAATGTAATAGATCGCCTAATAACTAAAGAATCTGTGCTCATTAAAGAAGTATTCTTTCTACCATTTGGCGTAGGTAAAAGACCTAAATTATACAATTCAACAGTGTCAATTTCTGCAATAAGTTGTTTATAAATATTATTCATATCTCTCTCTACTGCAAAATTTGTTCTCATTTTATTCATATAACTACTAGCTAAGCGATTTCCAGTCATTCCTACATGCGAAACTTCTTTTAAAACTGATTTGTCTTCATCAAGAAGTTTTGGCAATAAATTTAGTCCAAAACTAACTTCAGTATAATCTTTTATATATTGACTTCCAAATCCAGCTGTCATTATATAAATATTTTGATTTGACAAAAAAGTTAAAATATAAGAAGCATTTGTATTTTGAAATTCATCAGAAAATAAATCAATATTACTAACTAAAATTGGCGCAATTAAATGATTCCAAACTGGCTTATTTTTTGTTTTAAAAAAATATCCCTCATATCTTCCTTTCTCCAGCTTATAAAAATACTCTGTTTTTCTTTTTATTTTTTTTAAAATCAATTCTAAAAGAGTTCTACGAACAATTTCTAAATAATTAGCAACACTTTTGTCAATAGTCTCCATTTCTTCTACTTTTTCTAAGTCCACTTTATAAATACTAAATTGACCAGTTTCTTTCATAATACACCTTCTTTTATGATACTAAACAGTTTCCTCATAATTTTCTATTATAGCAAATCAGATACAAAATTCAAGCCCTTAAAGAAAAAAAGCAGAAACTCTATTTTCCCTGCTCTTTATCTAGTAATCCATTTTTCTTTAAAATATAATAAATACATGAATAGCTACGTCTTCCATAAAATTTACAAAAACGCCTAACACTAGCATTACTCCTTCTATACAATCCAACAATCTTCTCTTCTTCTTCTTTCGAAATTGCTTTATAAGAAGGCTTATTTTTATTTCCATGCTCTAACTGAATAGTATCATTAACAATTTCACGTTTTAATCTCAAAATATACTTTGGATGATAACCTGTAATCTGTGCAATTTCTTCATAAGTTAACATAGACTTTCCATTTAATTTATCTTTAATTAAATCAACTGTGTCCTTTTTATTATATTTCATAAAAACCACCTAAATGAATTATATCACAGAAGGTAACAAAATTTCAAGATATATTATTTCTTCACACATATAATAATTAATCTCTTTTGGTTATTTTCTGTACATGTAATGAGTGTCAACTGCTCCTGTGGTGAATCATACATATATTGTATTTCTGTCGGCTTTACACTTCTTCTGTCTACGACAACATATTTCAATACTTTATTACCTTTCTTTAAATAAATATCCATGCCTATTTGTATTTTCTGTAATTGATGAAAAACAATTGGAATATCATGTCCTGCTATTATAATATTATTTTTATTCCCTGGAATATATGTTGCAAAGAGATTGTCAATATGATTTACAGCCCCCTCTTTAATAAAACGTTCAAAATTCCATTCTGGAATTTCTAATCTCATTGTCTCTTCTTTCTCTAAAACAGTTTTTTCATTATAATAAGTACTTATCATAATGCTTTCTTTATAAATGCTTGTTGTTAAAAGATACAAACTAAAACATAATAAACATCCTCCAAACAATTTTTTCATCGCAATAATTGATTTGAAATGATTAACACAAATAGTCCAAACAAGATTTGAAATGAACCTTTTCTTTCACTTGTATTAGGTAATAATGGCACATTCACTCTTTCTAATATCGTATTTTGATTTTCTTTTATTTTTACTTTTTCTTTTGTCGTATCTAATATATAACCATCTTTTGCCTTTAATTCTTGAATCTGATATTCCCCAACTGGTAATTGCTCCCATACGATTTTGCCATCTTGCCCTGTTATCCTTTCATCTAACTTTTCTCCACTTTTACTATAAAGTCCAAAAACAACATCTGTCAAAGGGAATCCAGCCTCATCTATTTTTAAAATTTCCAAAGTTCCTGTGGATAACTCATTTTTGATTTCCAATATTGAATCTTTTTCCACAAATTCATTTATTTCAAATATCACAGGTTCACTACATTTATATCCATCATTTGGTTTTGTTTCTACCAATCGATATTTTCCATTTGGCAATTTCTTTGTTTCGGCGTATCCATTTTCTGTAATAAGCGTTTCAATCAATTCTCCTTTCGAATAAATAACATTATCAAAATGTCCCATAATATCTTCTTCTGCATAAAGTTCAAACTCTACTCCAGTCTGCTTTTCCAATTCCCCTGTATTCCAAATTCCATTCCAAACCTCTCCAACTTTATGGATTTTCATTGATACTCCTTTCACTACTATAGATAGCTCAAATGTAGCAATATCACTTAATCTCAATGTTGCCATTTTCTGAGAATGTTCCTGATAATATAAAAGAGTCCCCTCTTTATCATAAAGTTTCATTCTACCTTCTACTTTCATTGGTCCCTTAAATCCTTGACCAACTAGTCTTTGATCAATAACACGAAAATGCGGATTCAATACTTCATATTTTTCAATCACCATATTATGGTCATATAATTCTAAAAATTCATCTTCATAAACATAAATAGTATCTAAATGAAAAGAAGGACACTTTTTATTTTCTTCCATCAACCGAAGAATTTCTTTTTTTTCCTTTTCAACATCAATTTGCGTGCCATTATTTAGGTTAGTCATCCACTTAATCTCATAAGAAGAGACAGTTTCCCAAATTAATTCTTGAGCTGCCAAATAATATTCTCTCTGTTGATGTCCTGGATACTCATACCCATAATAGCCAATTTCTTCTATTCTTCTCTGTTTCTCTTCTGATAAATATGAACCACTTAATCCCTTTGTTACTTGATAATACCCACTTTTAGCTACCACTCCAGGTTCTAAACAATAAGCAATTTTTCCATTCAATCGAAAGATCGCTTCATGATTCTTTACTATAGTTTCATCTCCCAATGTTATTATAAAATAGACTCCTTTTAAGTATTCTTCCTCTAATTCTACACTTTCTGCTTTCGCTAAAACTGGACATATGCTCACAAAAAAACAAATAAATATGAACAATTTTTTCAAAAAAATCACCTCCAGAAAACAATTTAACAGACAAAGAAATAGAAAGCAAATGAAAAATTTCCTAAATTTGTTAACTGGCAATCATCAATTTTTAGTTTTCTTAAACAAAAAAGAAAGATTTGTATTAATCTTTCTTCACTATTGCATCTTTTATAGTATTTAAAACTAATTGATTATCTTTAGATACAATATAAACCAAATAACTTCCTACTTCTGTCTCCATATGATTTTTCACAAGTTTATATTCATTAGGCAAATAAGTACTCCATTTTTTATCTAAAGTTTTCATATATTGATTCATTGACTTTTTTATATTATCTGCTTTTCCATTTTTAGGTCTTACAACAATATAAAAACTAGCACTTGTATCCTCACTTGAAGTTACGCCTTTAAATTCACTGACATCTTTTATAGAAAGTCCAAAATCTTCTAATTTAGCTTCTTTTGTATTTTCAAACAGTAATGGATGAGAACGCTCTTTTATCTTCTTCCATACAGCATCATTATCATTTGATAAAATATAAATTAAATATCCTTCGTACTCTTGTTTCATAACATTTTGTAAATGTGCCTTTATTTCTTCACTTGCATCCTCTTTCTGATTGTACTCTTCTAATAAATTTTTATAATAAAGATCTATTTGTTCTTCTAGCAAATCTTTTTTGTCTTCTGAAGGTTTTATAATCATATAAGAATTTAAAGAAACTGCATTTACATCACTTTTTTCTCTTCTAAGTAAATATTCATCAAAATACTCTGGATTAAAGATATCAAATTCAATATCTTCTAATTCTGTAAAAAACTCCGAATCGTTTTCTATCGCTTCCTTTATATTTGGTAAATCTAATACTGTAGTTTTTAAAATAGATATCTCTCTACTTGCCAGTTCTAAATCCATTTTATCATAAACTCCACATCCTGAAAAAAGACACAAAAGAAAAACGCCAAATAATCCACAAAAAATAATCATAGTTTTTTTCATATTGCTCTCCTACATTTCTACCTTCCAAAGACCGTGCAAATTACAATATGCATAAACTGCTTTTACTTTTTGATCAGTATTAAAAATAGCCATAGGCTTCTGATTTGGTTTTAAATCAAAAACTTTAACCACTTCATTTTCTAATTCATATGCAATCCATTCAATATAATGTTCTTCTGTCATAGGATGCTCTACTTCTCCAACAGTTACTAAATAACCTTCATCATAAGATACTACTGGAATATGTTTTTCTTTTGCTGCTTCTACACTTCCTGGAATAAGTTCTTCCATTGGTTCTCCACAGCAACTAGGAATTATATCATCATTTATTATCATTACTTCATTACATTTTTTACATTTATAAAACTTCATACAATCACTACTCTCCTATTTAACATTTTAAGAGAAACAGGAAAAAATGTCAACAAAAAAGAGTATCTTTCAGCTCTAAGGAGTGAAAATTTTTCGCAATCATCATTTATGATATAATTAAG
>CANEDJ010000023.1:0-22022 GCA_947426265.1 uncultured Mycoplasmatota bacterium
GAGATAAAAAAAGTAGCATATTCTTTTTGAATATACCACTTTGTCAACAGTCTGAGAAAGACAATAAGCTTGCCTTTCTTTTCTTATAATTCAAATTGTGAATTATAGAGTTCTGCATAAAAACCATTCTTCTCCATTAAGGCTTCATGATTTCCCTGCTCTATAATATTTCCATCCTTCATTACCAAAATTAAATCTGCATTTCGAATCGTAGATAATCTATGCGCAATGATAAAAGATGTTTTTCCTTCTGTTAATTTATCCATCGCCTTCTGCACCAATTCTTCTGTTCTAGTATCAACATTACTTGTTGCTTCATCTAAAATTAAGAATGGAGCATCTTCTACCATACCACGAGCTATTGTAAGTAACTGTCTTTGTCCAGCTGACACATTATCATTTTCTGACAAATCTGCATTATATCCATTCGGTAATGTTTTAATAAAATGATCTAAACCGACTGTTTTACAAACCTCTTCTACTTTTCTATCACTTACATTTTTCCTATTATAAGCAATATTCTCTTTCACAGTACCACCGAATACCCAAGTATCTTGTAATACCATTGTAAATAATTCATGAACATTTTCTCTAGAAAGGTCATTAATAGAAACATCATCTATTTTGATATCTCCCCCAGTCACTTCATAAAATTTCATGAGTAGGTTTACCATAGTCGTTTTTCCTGCACCAGTAGGTCCCACGATTGCTATTTTTTGCCCTGGAAGTGCTACTGCACTAAAATCTTTAATGGTTGGTTCTTCATTACCATCATACTTAAATATAACGTGATCAAATTCTATTTTTCCTTTTACTTTACTTTTATCAAGCTGCTTTTCTATTTGACTTTCATCGTTCATTTCTTCTTCATCTACAAATTCAAATACACGTTCACTTGCCGCTGCTGTCGATTGTAAAGATGTCATTGCTTGAGCAATTTGAGCAAGTGGTGACGTAAACAAACGAACATAAGAAATGAAAGCTACAATTACACCAAAACTAATATGTCCATTCATTGTAAGAAGTGCTCCTACAATACAAACAGCCACATATCCAAAGTTTCCTACAAAACTCATCATTGGCATCATTAATCCAGATAAAAATTGACTTTTTCTGTTTGCATCATATACGTTTTTGTTGTATAAATCAAACTTTTTATCTGATTCTTTCTTTCCATTATAAGCTTTCACAACATTGAGTCCAGAATAAACTTCCTCAATATGTCCATTTAAATTTCCAAGTTCTTCTTGTCTTGCAACAAAATATTTTTGAGATTTAGATAATACTGCAAACATAAATATAAAACCAACTAAACTAGATACAATAGCAGTAATTGCCATAACCCAGTTCGTCACAAACATCATGATAATGGTTCCAAAAAATAAAGTTATCGAGCTTACCAATGTAGACAAAGATTGATTCATTGACTGAGCAATTGTATCAACATCATTGGTAACACGAGATAATATATCCCCTGTTGCATGAGAATCAAAATATTTTAATGGCAATTTATTAATCTTTGTTGAAATTTTGCCTCTTAATTTACGAGCAAATTTATTCGCTACATCTGTCATTGCAATAGACTCAAAATAAGTAAATATTGCACTCAAAACATATAAACCAATCAAGAAATAAACAATCTTTTTAATGGTTTCAATATCCATAACAGGAGCAATCACAGACTGAATACTTTTTGGAATTGTATCAAAGCTTTGATATAACTCTTCTGGCACAATATTTTCACTATCTAATGTATTTATAAAACTAATATAATCTGCTTGATCTTTTTCACTAATTGTAACTCCATCTATTGTAAATTTATCAAATAGTATTGTTACAATACTATCAGGAATTATAAACGCTTTTTTTTCTTCTAAAGCTAAAATCATTTGCAATAATTGCTGTTTATCACTCGATGTAATCATAATCCCTGTATCAGAAGCATTCTCTTTATACAAAGAATCTGGCAAAATAACATTCAATATAGTACTAGATAAATTTGACAATTCTTTTAATTGCTCATGAGAATCTAATGTTTCAAGTTTTCCTAATAAAGCTTGAAATTCTTCTTTTTCTTCTTCTGATATATCATTAGACATCATCACTTTTCCAATCGCTTCTGGACTCATATCTAACGATAACATTTTTGGCATTATACTATTTAGCTTTTCTTCTTTTAAGTTAGACATTGTCTTTTCTGCTACCAATTCCATGTTTTTCTTATTTACAATCAAACCATTCTGGATTTCGTTTGTTAAATTTTTTAAATGATCAGGAGCTAAAATAGAAAGGATCGCTCCCAAAGCTGCCAAAACAAGAGAAATTGTAATTAAAGTTTGAAAGCCTTTTAATTCTTTTAATAAGCGCATAATGGCACTCTTAAAATTTTTAGCTTTTTCAGTGCTCATTGCTGGTCCAGGACCCATTGGTCTTTTTTTAGGAGTTTTTTCATTATGCATTTTTTAATTCCTCCTCCCCAAGTTGTGATAAAGCAATTTGCTTATATACGTCACAAGTTTCAAGTAGTTCTTTATGAGTCCCCATTCCGACACATTCTCCATTATCTAATACAATAATTTTATCAGCATTCATAATAGTCCCAATTCTTTGGGCTACTATTAAACTAGTTGCATTTTTTGTATATTTTTTTAGTTCACTTCTTAATACTGCATCTGTTTTATAATCAAGAGCTGAAAAGGAATCATCAAAAATATAAATTTCTGGATCTCTAGCAATTGCTCTTGCGATGGCTAGTCTTTGTTTTTGACCCCCAGACACATTTGTTCCACCTTGTGCAATATGCGTCTCATATCCATGATCCATTTTTTCTACAAATTCAGTTGCTTGAGCAACTTTAATAGCTTCTTTTACTTTCTCTTCTGTCGTATCTTTTCCATTATCTCCATAGGAAACATTAGAAAAAACGGTTCCATTAAACATTACTGCTTTTTGTGGAACATAGCCTAACTTATTATGTAAGGTTTCTCCCTTATATTCTTTCACATTAATTCCATCTACTAATACTTCCCCATCTGTTGCATCATAAAACCGTGGAACAAGATTGATTAGTGTCGATTTCCCACTTCCTGTTGATCCAATAAAAGCTATGGTATCTCCCTTTTCGGCTTTAAATGATATATTCCTTAAAAGATACTCCTCTGCATCTGGATATTTGAATGAAACATTTCTAAATTCTACAGTTCCAATTTCTTCTGTTTTGCCATCAAAATTTCCATCTTTAATACTAATATCTGTATCTAAAACTTCATTAATTCGTTTTGCTGAAACTTGTGCTCTTGGCAACATCATAAATATCATAGCAAGCATCAAAAATGACATAATGACTTGCATTGCATAAGAAGAAAATACTACCATATCCCCAAATAAAGTAAGTTTATTTGCCATTAAACTATCTTTGATTAAATATGCTCCAACAAAATAAATAGCAAGTGCAAGCCCATACATTACCATATACATAATTGGACTCATAATAGCAAATGCCTTTTGATTAAACAATTGTTGATTTGTCAATTTATTATTTACTTCTTGAAATTTTTTCTCCTGATATTCTTCTGCATTAAATGCTCTTACAACACGAATACCAGTTAAATTCTCTCTGGTTACTCCATTTAACTTATCTGTCAATTTTTGAACAATTTTAAATCTTGGCATAACAATTATAACCAAACAAGCAATAACACCTAAAAGGACCACGACTGCAACTGCCGTAATTGCACTCCATTGCCAACTTTTATTTAAAATTTTTGTGACTGCCCATATTGCTGTAATAGGTGCTTTTATCATAAGTTGTAATCCCATACCAACAAGCATTTCTACTTGTGTTATATCATTTGTTGTTCTCGTAATTAAACTACTTGTAGAAAACTGTTTTACCTCATGAGTAGATAAACTTTCCACTTTATTAAATAATTGTTTTCTAGTTCTTTTAGAAAATGTTGCTGAAATATTTGCAATCAAATAACCAACAAAAATAGCAGCTACAAGACTTCCAAATGCACATAATAACATATAGCCACCATTTAAAAGTATGTCATTCATTTTACTTCCTTCCAGTTGAACAAGTCTTGTTATTTCTGACATATAATCAGGCATTTTTAATTCTAACCAAACTTGTGCGAAAATTAACACAAAAGAAATAAATGCAATCATCCATTCTCTTTTTGTAATATTTTTTAATAGTTTTATCATGTTTTTTTCCTTTCTTTATATGATTTTTTTAATCTTGGTTCCCTAACTTTTATTTAACATCAATGTTTTGTTGCATTTTTTCTAATACTTCACAAAATACTTTTAAATCTTCTGTTTTAATATTAGCAGTTATCCTTTTTTCTAATTGTTCTAAGTATTGATTGGCGCCTTTATATAACTTATTTGCTTCCTCGGTCAAAATGATTTTTTTTACTCGTGCATCTTTCTTAGAATCCACTCTTTTAACAAAGCCATTCTTCTCTAACGTTTTTAAAATTCCAGAAATCGTAGAACGTCTAAGTTTTAAGACCCCTTCTAAATCTTTTTGATAGATTTCTTTTCCTTCATTTCTAATCAAATATCCAATAACAGACGCTTGTACTTGTGATGGGGGAGATATAATATTATGTTTTTTCATATCACGACAAATGTTTCTTACAATTAAATTTTGCAATAATTTAATTTGAAATAATATTGAATATTTCATCGTATCCCCTCCGTTTGTTAGGCAACTTACAACATTATATGTTTTTGCCCAATTCTTGTCAATAAAGTTTTTATATTTTTCACAATCTCCCATAATTAACTTTTTAATTGCTAAAATTGTAAGAAAAAGAGACTTAGGAAATCTTTCCTAAGTCTCTATATTTTTCTATACAGGAAACTGAGAAAAAGAAGAATACTTTTTTTCGAAAACTTTGAATCGTTCTATTGATTCCCCTGCCAATTCATTTTGAACACATAATTCGTGAACAATATCTTTGATAATATGAATATGTGTTTTGCTTAAATTTCTATTTTGCAATACATATTCAATAATGGCAATCGTTTCTTCTGTATAACGCTTTCGAAATTCTTCACTACAAATAGATAAATCAGATATATTGTCTAATCGATCACACAATTTGATAACTAGAGCCCAACTGCTCATATTCTTCATTTTAATCTCTAGATATCTTGTTTTTCCAATTTCTGCCTTCATGTCTTTATCTGTCGTTAATTCTAAAACAATACTAGCAACCGTTGAACCAAAAAGAGTCACCAAATCTTCATACGTCGCATTTGTATCCTCTATGGTATCATGTAAATAAGCAGCCATTTTTAAAATATTTAAATCTTTTGAATTCTTATATTTTTCTACATTGTGAGCCACTCTGATTGGATGGCTAATATAAGGCTCTCCATTTGTTCGATATTGTCCTTCATGCATTCTGGTTGCAAACTTTAAAGCTTCTTCTACTGGGTCTAAATGATATGCTCTAAACTCAGAAAGCTGAAATTCTAAGTCTAAATCATAAGAGTATACCTCTTCTACAGATATCATACTATGAGAAGTAACTGATGATATTACCTGTTTCACCAGTTCTTCTTTTCTCACATATTTTGAAAAATAAGAATAACCAAAATGATCAAGACAAATAAGTGCATGAGAATGAAGATTTGGATTTCCTCTCATCACCATTTCCTTAATCCTTTCTCTTGAAATAGAACTCATATTATCACCTCTTATTTGCATTATAATGCATTTTTTGATATAATGAAAATACAAATAAATTATCTTCGCGATAACAGGGGGTTATAATGAATTTAGAATTATATAAAATATTTTTAGTTGTTGCAGAAACTGGAAATATCACTAAAGCTAGTGAAAAATTAAATATTTCTCAACCAGCTGTAACAAAGCATATTAAAAACTTAGAAGGAAGTTTAGGAAATCCTCTTTTTGTTAGAACAAAAAAAGGAGTCGTTTTAAATGAATATGGAAAAACAATATTTTTAAAAATAAAACAAGCTTTGACTCTGATAGAAGAAGCTGAACAAGAAATTGGTGCTTATAAAAACTTTAATAAAGGAACCATTAAAATTGGGATTAGTACTACCCTAACAAGAAGATATCTACTTCCTTTTTTAGAACAATTTCATAAAGAATATCCAAATATTATTATTGATATTTACACTGATCCTACCAAAGAATTAATCAAAAAATTAAAAAATGGTATGATAGATTTTATCATTGGAAAATTTCCAAGTACAAAAGATTTGGATCTAGAATATAAAAAATTAGGGAGAACCAAATACATTTTTGCTTATAATCCTAAATACTATAAAGTAAATAAAACAATATCAATTTCTGATATCAGCAATTATCCATTAATTTTACAAGAAGAACCTTCTAATTCTAGAGATAGCATCAATCGTTTCTTAAAAGAAAATCATATTCATATAGAGCCTAAAATGAATATTGCAAGCTCTAACCTACTAATTGATTTTATTTCTATGGGGTATGGAGTTGGTTATGTTACAAAATTGTATATTGAAAAAGAGCTAAAAAATAGCGTTTTAAAAGAATTAAAGGTAACTCCTAATACAGAACTTATTTCTTACGGAATTATGTCATTAAAGAATAACATTATGACTTCGCATACTAAGAAATTTATTCAATTTTTAATTCAAAGCAATCAATAACATAATATAATGTGTTATAATCTGAAATGAGGTGTATTATGAAATTATTACTAGCTACTAAAAACAAAGCAAAAATAAAACATTATGGAAAATTTTTACAGGAACATGGAATAGAACTATTATATTTAAATGATATTAGCACTGATATTGAAGTAGACGAAACTGGAAATACTCCAATTCAAAACGCGGTACAAAAAGCATCATCCTATTTTAAAATAACAGGCATTCCAACCTTGGCTTTAGATGAAGGACTTTTCTTTGAAGGAGTTCCTTCTAACGTGCAGCCTGGAACACATGTTAGAAGATATCAAGGAAAAAGGTTAAACGATAAAGAAATGATTGAACATTATATTAGTCTTGTAAATCAATACGGAAAAAATGGACTCCTTCCTGGATATTTCTTATATGGATGCGCTATTGCAAATGGACAAATTTATACACATCAATACCGTTCTAATCGATTATTTACGAATAGTCAAAGTAAAATAGTTGAAGAAGGTTATCCATTAGATTCTATCCAAATAATTGAATCGATAAAGAAATTTAAATCTGAATTAACAAAAGATGAAGAAGAGACAATTTTAAAAGAAGAGCAACAAGAATTATTAACTTTCGTCTCTAATTTCATATCGAGGAAGGAAAAAATATGACAATTGCTGATTTAAATAAAAAATATGATAAGCTTCAAAAAAAGTATGGAGCCAAAGAACTAGATTCTATTTATAATGGTGGATGTGAAGAAAATCCAGACATCTGCTTCGTATTCATGAATCCAACAGGAAGAAATATTGCTTCCTCTAAAAATTGGAAAGGAATCAAATCTCCTTGGATTGGCACAAAAAACGTATGGGATCTATTTGAAGCTCTCGATTTGATTAGTCCAAATACCTATCAAAAGATTAGATCATTAAAGGGAAGCGAATGGACAGAAGAATTTGCACTCAAAGTTTATGAGGATGTGAAAAAACATAAATTCTTTATTACCAATCTTGGAAAATGTACACAAATCGATGCTAGACCACTACCTGATTCTGTTTATAAAGATTACCTTTCTTTACTAAAAAAAGAAATTGAAATCATTCATCCAAAGGTCATTATTCTATTTGGAAATCAAGTAAGTTCTATTATCCTTGATCAAAAAATCTCTGTTTCACAAGTAAGAAAACAATGTTTTATAAAAAAAATAGGAAAAGCTTCCTATAAATTCTATTCTGTCTATTATCCAATAGGAAATGGTAGATTCAACATTGATAAATCAATTGAAGATATCAAATGGGTTATTGAAAAAGAAATAAAGCAAAAAGAAACTGTTTAATTTATCATAAAAACTTCTTCGCAAATACATTTCTTTCCTTTTTCTACTTCGATATTTGGAACAACATGATTTCTAGCACCAATATTTTTAAGTATAATTTCTACATTATTTAAAGCCAATCTATAAATTTCTTCAATATCACAAATTGTGATATTTTTTCTTTTTATTGTTTCACTAATAAAAGTCGCAAGAAATATATCTCCACAACCATTTGTTTCTAATTCTTCTAAAGGTTTCGTTTTAAAATCCAATACTTGATTTTGAAATACAATCGTTACTCCTCTATTCCCCTTTGTAATCAAAAGCATATAAATGTTACATTTCTTTAAAAATTCTTCCAATCCTATTTCTAGCCTTTTTAATAAAAATAATAAAGCAGTTTCTTTCATGGAAACAATATAATAACTTCGAAAAATAAATTCTTCGATTTCCTCTTTTTTTAAATATATCATTTTTTTTACATACCCTAAATCTAAGCAAATTCTATTAGAAATATTTTTCAAAAAAACATAATCTTGAATTAAAACAATATCATCACTTTGTAAATAAGATTGTATATTTCTTTTCAGTAAATAGTTTTTGGTTTTTCTTTTACAATATGGACATATAGAAGTTGTTTTTGTAGAATCAATATAAAACTTTTTCGTTTCATAATTCTTTTGTTCTAAAGAACTAACATCTACACCTGCTTTTTTTAATGATAAAATTCCAATATTAGAAATTGGATCAATTCCATAATATCCAATCAATTTTGTTTTGATTTTCATAACTGATAAATTGCACAAAATATTAGAAACAGTTCCTCCACCATTCATATAAATCTTGTCATCAAAAAAATAATAGTCTAAAATGACATTCCCAATCCCAACTATTTTCATAGAAAAGTCCCTCTAAAGTGATAAATAGTTGGAACAATTTTGTTATACTTCACTTTTACAAATTCTTGATTTAATTGTTCTAATAAATAAAGACCTTTTAATATAAGTTCATAATCTGCTTCTATATTAAGTTTAAAACTTTCTAGTAATACAAAGTTAGATGCAATTTTAGGGAGTTCTTCTATTAATAATTGATCTAATTCACTTTTGGTTGCCTTTAAATAAATAACAAGTGATAATCCATTTATTGAATTGCTTCTACCATGACAAAGACTATATTTGGTGTGAAGAGTAACTGGAGCAATTCCTGCTTCTATTAATGAAGATTCTAAAAAGTAAGCTGCTGTCTTAGATAATTCATCATAGATAATATGAATATTTTGATAAGCTTGAATTTTATAAATTTCTTTTTCAGGAAATTTGATTTTCATAGAATTATGATAATAACACAATAAAATACTAAGCGGCATAATCGTGTTTTCTATGGAAACAAAACTTTTCTTACTATTTATAATCTGATATTGCAGTAATGTTTCTTTTGTTATTCGACTTTTTCTTGTTGTCAACAGATATTTATTTTGAGTTGCTGTTAATAATGCTTTTACTCCATAGTTTCTGCCACTATGACTTACAATAAAAAGATTTTTATAATTTTCTAAGTCATGCATAAAATATTCTTCTACTGTTATATTTTTCACTACAATTTTGTTTTTATATTCTAGTATTTTTTCTAAAAAAATACTGACAACATGACTTCCTCCTACTCCACAAATTAAAGTTGGATCTTTTAATTTTTCTAATTGTGAAAAAATATTTTCTAAATCAGAGGCATTTAATGAATTTACAACATTTTCTTCTAATTTTTCTATAATTTTTTCTAACATAAAACCACATCCTTCATTTTTATTTTAAAATAAGATGTGGTAATATTTCGTCATATTAATATTTTTCTTTCAAAAGTAGAGCCTTTTGAATTCTCTTTAACTCAAAATGTCTTAAGTCTTTTTTCTTTTCGCAGAAAGCAGCTACTCCAAATCCATCTTTTAAATAAAAAAGTTCTAATGGTTGTATAGTTCTTAAATTAAGACCTTTCTCTAAAGAATCATATTCTATCTCTACTTTTCTTTTTTCTTTGATCGCTCTTGATAAAATATTATAAATATTCATATCTTGTTTTGTAGTTGGTTCTGATCTATTTTCTAAAATCATCTTTATTTTGTCTAATAATATTTCTAAATATTGAGAAGTAGGATTTTCTCTTTTTAAATTTTCAACTGCTTCTAAATCATATTCATTAAAAGTAGAGGAAACCAAAATGTTATTTTTCTTTAAAACATAGCCTCCATAAGGTCCATACATTGTTTCAATTATAAAACCAGCTTTCTCTAATTCTTCTTTATAACTTCGTATCATTCTTGGTGTCACTTCTATTTTTTCACTAAGCTCATTGATAGAATATTTACGTCCATTTTGAAGATAAGATAATAACAATAATGTATTTGATAATTTACTCATAATTCTATAGCTCTTTTATTATTTTAAAGATTATTTTCTATCATTTTTACTAAAAAAGCTAACCCTAATTCTTTTATAATATGAATGGCTTCTTTACTTAATGCTTTTAATCCTTTGAAAAATTTATCAGAATTTTTTTGCTTACAAGCTTCTATAAGCTGATCAATGTCGCAATTAGTAGCATCTTTTAAAATATAAAGTTCCTCTAACAAAGCTTGATAATTGATACGATTAATAGTATTATTATTGTTATTTCCAATTGAAATTATGCCATTATTTACAAAGTTTTCCATTATAATTTCACCTCATTTTTATTGTTATTTCCATAACTTATATTTCCATGATTAACTAAACAGTTATCCAAATTTATTACAATTCGTTCATTAATCGTATTCTCTATCGCTTCTTGTAACCTATCTCGTACACGACAAATAAAATCTTTCTTTGTCGAAGCAATAATGGTTCGATTTCCTGCTGTTGTAATTACTAAGCCATAAAATAATTTACAATGCTGATATAAATTAAAAACAACAAGTAAAAAAATAGAATAACAGTATAAATCTCCTATCAAGCTTATCCAAGAATTACCATGATATATAATACTAAGAACAATGAGTATAAATAATCCCTTCATCCATAACTTCATTCCTTTAAATAATGGATAACGATCTAATTTCGTAATTTCTAAACTATCTATTTTAGTAATATAGATATCTCTATTTTCAATTTTCAATATTTGTTTATCGATTGTTAAAATTCCTTTATAAATGATATGTTCAGACATAATTTCATCCACTCACTTTTCCATATTATACCATGTTGTAAATAAGTTCACAACCTAAGAATAAAAGTCAATAAAATAAAAATATACTTAAGTCTCTCATTCTAATATATACATTATATAAAACAAAACATAAAAATATCATAAAATAGTTTGAATAAAAATAACAATAACGTTTTAAATTAGATTTTATATTAACTTGATACAAATAAAACTAATCACATACAAGTTTCAATTACTTTTATTTATAGAGAATATTCCTTTCTTATACTCTATTTAAAAATTTATTTTACATCATTAAATCAGTTCTTTTATAGAAAACTTCATTAAATTATAGTATAATTAAAATAATAAATTTTTTAATGAATTATAAGAATTTATTGTAAAAATAAATGAAGAAAATTATAATATTTTAGCTTTTTAAGTATAGAAAAATTATAAAAAAACTATGAGGTATTAATATGTATGGTGAAATTATAAAGAATTTAGAAATGCAATTATCAAATGATGATATAAAAAAAATAAAAAATAGAAATATTCATTTGGGGATCTTTAGCGAACCTTATTTAACTTATATGTTAGAAGGCAAAAAAACTATAGAATCAAGATTTAGTAAAAATAAAATTACACCTTATAATCAAATCACTAAAAATGATATTGTAATTATTAAAAAGTCTAGTGGTAATATATTAGGACTTTTTACAATCAAAGATGTATTATTCTTTGATTTAAATATCACTTCAATAGATAAAATAAAATTAAAATATAGTAAACAATTATGTGTAAATGAAACATTTTGGATGAGTAAAAAAAATAGTAATTATGCAACACTAATTATTATAGATACTTTAATTAAGTTAAAACCTTTTCATATAAATAAAAAGGGAATGCAGAGCTGGATAAAATTATCATAAAAAATTTAAGGAGGGTTAAACATGATTATTACTGATAAAATTTTAGATGAAAAAGTTCCAAAAGAAATAATGCCAACCAGACTTGATAGTGCTATAAATTTATATACTAATGTTAGTTACAAAGGAAAAATAGGAATTCTAGTATATAATACCAATCCTGATACCTGGAATTGTCTCTATCCATTTTATGAACTAAACCATAAATTTACAATAGATGAATATAATTTTGAAAAAGAAGATATGACATATCGAGAATTAATCAAAGAATATCAAAATGTGTATCATAAAATACATGAAAACAAAAATGGAAATACAAAGGATAAAAGATTAAATATATTAATTAGAGAATATAAAAAAACCTTTCAATTAAAAGATGTTCATATAAGCGACGAATTACTTCCAATTTTTGAATTAAAGTTTTCCAAATCAAAAAATGTATGGACCTTATACTTCTTTGAAAACTATGTTGCTAATGACATAGATAATTTTGACAATTTATTAAATCAAAAATTATATGACCAAAAAATATTACCATTAAATCCTACCATACAACAATTAGATGGTATAAATTTAGCTAGTAATATTCCATATTTACTATCTATCAATTCTAATATAGAAAAACTAAATAATAATTTAATGAAAGGATGATTTAAAATGAAAAATAATTATTTGTTAGTACATGGAAGTTTTGGAAGCCCATTTTCAAACTGGATTCCATTTTTAAGACAAGAAATCGAAAAACAAAATTTAGATGTTTATACTCCTGATTTTCCAACTGGAGTTGGATATCAAAATTATGAAAATTGGTCTAAACTTTTAAAGGCTTATGTAGATGCAAATATCTTGAATAATAACACAATAATTTTTGCCCATTCCATAGCGCCTATTTTCATTTGTAAATTTTTAGTGGAAAATAAAATTAAAGTAAGAAGATTAATTTTTATTTGTGGTTTTAATAATTACTTTGGCATTGATGAGGATTACGATACCGTGAATGAAAGTATGTATTTCGATAATTTAGCAGCTATTAAAAACTATTGTGATGATATTGTTTGTTTTTATTCTGATAATGATCCTTATGTTAAATATGAAGCTGAAAAAGAATTTGCTGATGCCATAACTGAAAAACAAATTTTGATTTCTGGTGGAGGTCATCTAAATTCTGAAAGCGGTTATACAGAATTTGAAGAATTATTAAAATTTATATAAGGAGAAGAAGCAACAACATATGTATCATATGAACCTTGTATGATGTGTATGGGAGCAATACTATATGAGGAATTTGATAAATTAGTATATGCTACATTAAAAGATAGCAATGACTATTATTGCCCTGAAATGATTACTGACATAGATGAATTAGCTAAATATTCTAAAAATAAAATAGAGATAATAAAAGAATTCCATAGAGATAAAGTCATCAGCATATTAAAAGAAAGAGGTGTAAATCATGAACAATAAAATTGCCTTAGTAACAGGAGGAACTTCTGGAATAGGAAAAGAAATTGTTACCCAATTACTTTCTAAAGGTTGTAAAGTAATTGCTTGTTATAGTAATAATGAAGAAAATGCAAGAAAATTAGAAAAAGAAGCTGATAATAAAAATCTGTTAATACTGAAATGTGATATTAGTGACGAAAAACAAGTTATTGATATGTTTAAAGAAATTAAAGAAAGATTTGGAAGTCTTGACTATTTAGTTAATAATGCTGGTACATTTATAGATAGCTTAATTAAAGATTTTAACCTTGAAGATTTTAAAAAAGTCTTAAATATAAATTTATTAGGTAAAGTTATTTGCACTAAACTCGCCTATCCTATTATGAATGAAGGAGGAGGCATCGTAAATATTTCTTCTCACTTAGGAATTGTCCCTTGTACAGAATCTCCAGCATATTGTGCAGCTGCTGCTGGTATAATTAATTTTACTAAAGCTACTGCATTAGAGTTTGCCGACAAAAAAATAAGAGCCAATAGTATATGCCCTGCTTTTACTCCTACTCCACTATCATTAAAAGGATGGAAGCAAGAAGAGATTGACCAAAAATTAAAAGAAACACCTTTAGGAAGATTCGCTACTCCAGAAGATACAGCTAAACTTTGTTTATTCTTATTGTCAGACGATTCAAATTTTATAACTGGGGAAAATATTTGGATCAATGGTGGAAGATTTTAATTATAGATTTAAATTTGGGACACAATCTGATGAACTACATTATTTATAAATTTCTAATATAATTTATAGAAAAGAAACAAATCGTTTCTTTTTTGCTTATAAAATAAAATTTCATAAGGATTTTCGTTTATAAAAATTGAATAATATATTAGGAGGAAAAATTTATGACACCATTCAATAAAAATATAACAGGTTATAAAAACGAAAATGAATTTGTAAATTATTTAAATGGCAAAAAAATATCTGAAATGAATCCTATGTTTGCAGAATTTCTAGAAACATTGTTTGGAAAATTAAATGGCAATAATGTAATACATGCTTGGAACAACTATCAAAAACAGAAAACTGATATCTACATTGAAATCAAAAATAAAAGAAAAGCAATTAGTATCAAAAAAGGAATTAAGAATTCTGTTCATGCAGAACATATAAAAAAATTTGTTCAATTTTTAAAAGAAAATAATTTTAGTGATGTATTGATTAATCAATTTTTAAAATATCACTATGGTGATGGGACTGCTGATGGTTGTGGAAACAAAAGAATTTCTAGCGCTGAATATAAAATTGAACATCAAGCAGAAATTGATTGCATCAATCAAAAACTCAACAATGATGATTGTTTTATAAAAAAAGCAGTTAACAAATTTATTTTAAAAGGAAATACCAATATTGAATCTATTGACTGTATTATCTATGGAATAGTTGAAGACTTTATTTGGATTACAAAAGACGAAATTATAAATTTTCTCTTATCGAAAAAGGATGAATATTCTACAGGAATACATATTAGTCATTTAACAATACAACCAATGAATCGTTGTTTAAATAAAAATCCACGATATGAAAAAAATAGGCATTATATTCAAGCAAAATGGTATAACATTTCAGATGACATTATAGAAGTTATGGTTAATAGAAATAATTCAATGGTGGAACCCTACCCTAGCTACGTAAAGAAATAATAAAAAAGAACCATTTACAGTTCTTTTAATTTCAATATGGAGCAGGTGATGGGAATCGGACCCACGTAGCTAGCTTGGAAGGCTAGGGTTCTACCATTGAACTACACCTGCAATTCAAGTAGGCACTTTTAATTATACTCGTTTCAAAATGAAAGTCAATACTTTTTTTCCAATTTTCCTACTTTTTTAGAAATCCATTTCTTTAGACATCTTATCCAAAGTTGTAATTTCTTTCTTCTGATCAATAATGCGAAACTCATATCCACAAATATCTGCAATCTTCACAATTGTATCGAAATCAGGTTGGCTATTCTCTCTTTCATAACTAGAAATTGTTGTATCAGCCAGATTTAATTTCTTCCCTAAATCTTTTTGAGATAATCCTGCACTTAATCTCATATTTTTTAATATACTACCTATCATATGGTCTCACCAATAGTATTATGCCAAATTGAAGAATTTTTATCACAAAATTGCAAGAACCTTGCAATAATATATCGACCATGATATAATTTTTCTTAGACGAAAAGAGGCTTTACTTATGAATAATGATTCTATTATTAAACTTTATATAAAATATCTTATTATTCCATTAGAAACAATCATAAAGAGTCCTAGCTTTCTTACAAACTATTCTGAAGAAAAACAACAAACAATAAATCAACTATTATTAAACTACTATCAAGAAATAGAAGCCCTTATGAAAGATAAAAATTAACATTCTAAAAAGTCAACTTCCTACATATAGTTTATTGTAGAAAGAGAGGAATCAATTTATATGGAAACATTAAAAGTTTCAACGAAATCAAATCCAAATAGTGTTGCAGGAGCACTCGCAAATGTATTTAGAGAAAAAGGTAGTGTAGAAATTCAAGCAATTGGAGCAGGTGCTCTAAATCAGGCAATCAAAGCAATAGCAATTGCCAGAGGATTTGTAGCACCAAGTGGAAAAAACTTAATTTGTATTCCAGCATTTACAGATATTGTAATTGATGGTGATGAAAGAACTGCAATCAAGCTAATTGTAGAAGCAAGATAAAAGAAGGCAACTTCTTTTTTTAATGATAAAATTCAATCTTTTTATATTTACTTAACAAACTCAATATTCCATACAAAATAAAAACATAAATAATATTACTAATAACCGAATAAAAAATAGAATTTAAAAAAAATAGGAAAGAAAAAGTGATTTTTCTAGATAGCAAAAATAATATAAAATTAAAGCTTTGATAGCTAATAATTACAATAAAATTCATCAACAACAAAGTCCAAAAATGCTTATCAAAAAAATGATATAATGAAGAAATTATATACCCTAACATGCAAAATAAAAAAGCATGTACAAAAATCGTATTTGTATAAGCAATATCATATAAAATACCAATTACAAAACAAGTTTTCAAAAAAGAATTATCATATTTTCTAAAATATGGATAAATAAGAACCAAAGAGAGCAAAGAAAACAAAGGCAAAAAACAATTACTCTTAAACACCATAGAACATAAACCTTCCAAATAAAAAGAAAAAATGATTAAAAAATATATCATGACTCCACATCTCCTCGCTTTAAAATCGTTACATAACTTAAAGCATCGAAATTAACTTTTGATTCTACCTCTACTACTCTAGCCAAATCAAAATTATCACTAGTTACTCCTTTTACATATCCAACAATAATTCCTGCTGGAATGTTTTCTCCTAATCCTGAAGTTGTAACCAAAGATCCTACTGGAATCTCAGTATTTTCTGAAATACCTTCTACTTTAAGGGTTTTATTACTAGAATTATATCCAGTTAACAATCCATATATATGATGTTCACCCACTTCTATTTTTACTGATATTTGTTTTGGTAACTCATCCATAGTAAGAAGTTTTACAGAGCTACTAAAATTACTTACACTACTAATTAATCCCACCAATCCCTCATTCACAACTACTGGTAAATCAATTTTAATTCCACTCTTCTTTCCCTTATCAAGAGTAATCATTTGATACCAGTAACTCGCATTTCTATTAATTACAGTTGCATTTAAATAACTTTGATCTGATAAAGCAGTATTCAAGTCCAATACTTTTTTTAACTCTTTCAATTGAATTTCTAATTCTTGATTTTTTACTTCTAAAGTTTTATAAGAAGAAGCTTGTTCCTTTAACTTCTTTAGTTCTTGATCAGTAACTTTATCTTGTACTAAATGAAGTGGCTTTAAAATAACCTTTTGAATAAAAAGGACACTATCTTTTAACCACATTTCAACAGGTGTCAGTTTTCCGCTTCTATTTAAAACTGAGACACTTCCAATAAAAGAAATTATTGCCAATAAAACAATAATGCCAATTCTTTTATACTTTTTTTGTTTTCTTTTCCTATACATATAAATTCCTTTCTATAATCTATCATCTTCAAAAAAACTATAATAACTATCATATCCAATAATTACATGATCTAAAATAGGAATGCCTAATAATAAACCAATTTCTTTTAAACGATTCGTCAAATGAATATCTTCCCTACTTGGTATTACTACACCAGATGGATGATTATGAACACAAATGATTCCAGATGCATCTACCAAATAAGCCTCTTTAAAAATTTCCCTTGGATGAACCAAGCTTTGATTTAATGTTCCAACAAACAACAAACTTTCTTTAATAAAACGTTTTTGATTATCTACATAAATGCAATAAAAATGTTCTTGACTAGTTTTTGAAAAATAACTTTTATAATATTCAAAAACCAATTCCGCTTGATTGATACGTTTTTTTTCTAATGTAACAGATTGGTGTAGTCGATCTCCTAACTCAATAGCCGCCAAAATAGAACAAGCTTTGCTATCTCCTATTCCTTCCTTATGAATCAATTGCTCATATGAGATACTTCTGATATCTTGTACATTTTCATAAGATTTTAATAAATCCTGTGCAATATCTTTGGCTGATTTCCTTTTTGAACCACTTTTTATTATTAAAGCTAACAATTCTTCATTGCTAAGAACATTTGCTCCATATTTTAGCAATCTCTCTCTTGGTCTCTCTTCTTTAGGCAGTTCCCTGATCATCACGCTCACTATTTACCAACTCCTCATATTTGGCGAGTACTTGTCCACAAATAGCACTATAGCTATTTGCATCTGGCGCTTGTTCTAACATCGTATCATACTGTTCTAAAACAGTTAAAAAAGCGACATTAGAAATACCAAACTTCTTGACATAAATATTATACCCAGTAGCAATAAAGAAATCCTTGAGCTTTGTTGCATTTGTTTCCCTTAAAGTCATTCCTACATATACATAATATTTTCCATTATCTACTTGATAAATATAATAAGGGATTTTTGAAACATTTTCTTCCATACTTTCTTTACTAGAATATACCCCAATCTGTAAAAAATAAACTTCCTTTATCTCGTCTTTTGTTTTACCTACAACTTGCAAGTCTTCTTTATGATACTGCTTAAACAAAAAAGTACCCAATAAAAAACCAGTTAAAAGAGCTAATAAAGTTGGAATGATCACTTTTTTTATCATATCAATCACCATAATTACTTTATCAGCTTTTTCGCACATTTTTTGTCGAAAAAAAGAGTATCGCTACTCTTTTACCATTTCTTTTATTCTTGAAAGTACCTCTTCTATTCTTACATTTGTAGAAGTATCTTCCTTTCTCATTTTCCATTCTACAAAATCTTCTGCTACTTTCTTTCCAACTGTAATACGAATTGGAATTCCAATCAAATCCATGTCTTTAAATTTTACACCTGGTCGTTCATCACGATCATCTAACAATACATCAATGCCTTCTTTAGTAAGGGCTTTGTATAAAGTGTTGGCAACTTCTACTTGCTTTTCATCCTTGTCATTAATTAAAACAATCGCTACTTGATAAGGTGCAATAGAAAGTGGCCAAATAATTCCATTTTCATCGTTATTTTGTTCTATTGTTGCTGCAAATATTCTTCCAAGGCCTATTCCATAACATCCCATCACAACTGGATGTAATTCATTATTATTATCTAAATATTCAAGATGTAAACTTTCAGAATATTTTGTTCCAAGTTTAAATGTATTTCCAATTTCTATTCCTTTTTTAAAGAGTAATGGCGCTCCACATTTTGGACAAGCATCACCTTCTTTTACATTCTTAATATCGGCCACCATATCATAAGAAAAATCACTGACATTTACATTAATATAATGATAATCTGTTTTATTAGCGCCTACTAAGAAATTATGCATGTGTAAAACATCATGGTCTATAATAATTGGAATATTTAACCCAATTGGGCCAGCAAATCCAATCTCTGCATTTGTAATCCTTTTTACATCTTCATAATCTGCAAGTGTTACTTCTGCTACATTTAAGAGCTTAGAAAGTTTTAATTCATTAATTTCTCTATCTCCTGCTACCATACAAGCATAGAATTTATCACCTGCTTGATAAATCAATGTTTTCACAACTTTATCAGCACTTATATCTAGAAAATGAACAAGTTGTTCTACAGTTCCATGTCCTTTTGTTTCAATTAATTCTTTTGGAAGCAAAGCTTCTTTTGTTTCCTGTTTATTTTCTACACATTCACTCACTTCAATATTAGAAGCATAATCACAAGATGGACATAATACCAAAATATCTTCTCCAATATCTGTAACTGCTTGAAATTCTTCTGAGAGTAGCCCCCCCATTGCTCCAGTATCTGCTCTTACAATCTTATAATCAATTCCAATTTCATCAAAAATACGTTTATAAGCTTCAAACATCTTTTGATAAGAAACATTTAAAGTTTCTAAGTCCGTATCAAAACTATATGCATCTTTCATAAAAAATTCTCGAACTCGAATTAATCCATATCTTGGTCTTGTCTCATCACGATACTTATTTCCAATTTGGTAAATATTAAATGGCATATCTTTATAGGATTTTATTTTCATCTTTGCAGCTTCCACAAAAAGTTCTTCATGAGTTGGACCTAAAGAATAAGCTCTATTATAACGGTCTTTTAACGTAAACATATTACTACCAAAATTTTCTCTTCTACCACTTGCAATATAAATTTCTTCTGGAAGTAAACATGGCATCAATAACTCAGATGCACCTGCTTCATTCATGTGTTTTCTTATTACTGTTTTTATTTTCTCTAATGTCTTTAATCCAAGTGGCATATACATATAAATTCCATTACTCGTCTTTTTTATCATTCCACTTTTTACTAATAATTTTCCACTTATAGATTCTTCATCTTTAACATCTTCTCTAATCGTATAGAAAAAACTATCTTTCAATTTCATTTTCTCACCTATCTTCTTCTTTTTTTATAAATATTTCTGGATTTTTATGCCATTCTCTACTTAATTCATTACTAAAACCAAATGTTGCATTTGGAAATTCCTTCTTTAAAATTTCTCCTAATTCTTTATGTTTCTTTCCAAAATTACCAAAATTGAATGGATTTTTTTGATCTAAAGAAAATACAATCCAACTTTTTCCTGTCGTAATTCCATTTTGCTTTATAATTTTCTCATAAATCCAAGCAACATTTTTCTTTTCTGCTACTGCCATTCCACCTATTTTAGAAATCAAATAATTCTTTGTAATATAAATATTTTTATCATGATAAGAGTAATCATTAGATTCTAATTCTTTCATTATTTTTTCTACACTTTTTTCATCACCAAGTGTAATGTTCTTATTCAAATGATATCTTTCAGGATGAATAAAAAATAGAAATTGTTTTATAATCAAAACAAAGAATAAGATAATCACACCAATTCCTAATATGGCAAAAATATAAATTCCTATTTTAGAACCATTATATTCATTGAATTGAACAAGCGTAAAATTACTCATTACTTCTTCTCTAGTTGCTTCCTCTTCCATTGTAACTACATATGCTTCCTTAATCGCATTGTATCCTTTCAATTTTGCCCCAGTATCAAATTTCTCCAATTTTCCTTTGATAACAATATCTTCTGATTCAGTTGTGAAAAGCTGTTGTGCTTTTGAAGGCGTCATTAAACTAATCATAAAATAGCCATTTAAATCAATATCTACAAACCTAGCTGCTACCTTTTTATTATGTATATAGTCATAATTGGCATCATAAACCTTTTTGGTATGAATTTCTACATAAGGATTTTCTTTAAAGCAACGACTTAAGTCATCTTCATTATATACCTTACAATAAGAAATCAAACTTTTGGGGGTAATATCCCCGACAATCATTAAAGTAACTGCTATTACAATAAAGAATAGCCAGACAAAAATAACTTTTATACTATGCATTTTAATCATTTTTTTTAGATTTTCCATATGAAACACTCCTCTTAAATCTATTTTATTATACCATGAATATGTATATTTTTTTATAATTTTTATCACAATAATGTTAGAAAGGATGATGAATATGCAAACAGTACCAGTAATGATTTCTACCAAAGATTTAGCATATCTTTCAGATATGTTCGAATGGAACTTTACCGCTTCTAAAATTGCAAACCATTATAGCAAAGAAGTTCAAGATGAAAAAATTAAAAATTTCATCTTAAAGGTTGCTAAAATGCATAAAGAAAATTGTGAAAAATGCATTCAAATGTTAGGAGGAAATTATGAAAATTGAAAATCCAAAAACTGAAATTCCAGAAACTCAAGAATTAAATGACCGCGATTATTTAAATTCTATTCTAGAATGCTTAAAAAATATGTCCAATAATTTTAGCGTTGCATTAAATGAATGTAGCAATGAAACAATGTACAAAGAAGTCTTTAAAATGTTTGAGAACACAAAAGATTTAGCACGTGAAGCATACAAT
>CANEDJ010000024.1:0-20863 GCA_947426265.1 uncultured Mycoplasmatota bacterium
AATAAGCAAACATTTTGTATCATCTGGTAATGTCATTGCAAAACTTTCATACATTGCTTCTTTATATAGTTGATAGTCAACAATTCCTTTTTGAAATTGATAAGTTGGAATTGATAAAATGCCAAAAGGTCTAGCTCCCCCATTAATTAATTCAGTTGCACTCTCTCCTATAATAAACACTTTATAACCTTTTTCAGTAAATTCTTTTTCAATTCTTTGTAGGGCCGTTGTTTTCCCAGCACATGGTCCTCCAGTCAATACAATTTTTGTAATTTTACTCATTATTTCATCCTCTCCTTTGGTTCATATATCTTTCTTAAAATTTTTTGTTTTGTATCTAACTCATGAAGGGAAGCATGAGTAACTCCAAAACGCTTTTTGTTATTTGTTAATGATTCATGATTTAAATGAAAATAATACATATTAATAGGACCTCGATGTGTAACAATTAAACACTTTCCCAGTCCCAAAACTCATTCTAACACCGCCTTCTGCCTCTTATATAAATTTATCATAGACTCCCCATTAGGATAACTGACATCAATTCCAACATTTTCCATATAATCTGGATATAATAATTCTGCTTGTTTTTTTGGCATTCCAGTTAAAAGTCCTTTATCTAATTCTCTCAAACAAGGCTGCAACTCAATAGGAATATTATAAGCATCTGATACTAATTGCGCTGTTTCTTTAGCCCTTTTAATGTCACTACTATAAATTCTATCAAACACAATTTGATGTTTTTTCATAAATTCTATCGTCCTTTTGACTTGCTCGATCCCCTCTTCTACTAGTTCTACATTACTCCATCCCCCTATAAAACGTTCATCATCTAAGCCATGTCTTAAAATATAAACCATATTTTCCTCCTTATCATGCGTTATTTTGACACTTATTTATCCATTAAAGAAATGCATTTCTATGCATCCATCTTTCCTTTATACTTTGGTGGCTTTATGACAAATTGTTTTGGCGTTCCCCCAAAATCTAATGTTCTATCTCTATCATATACTTCTGTCAAATAATGTGTCCCGCATAATGGAACATATTCTACAGTATCATTGCTTCCATCAATTACGACATCTTCTCCTTCTAAGACAAATTTACCGTTTACTTTTCTCCCTTGAAATTTAGCTTTACATCCACAACCTTTTATTCCACATATATTAATCATTTCTTCAATATGATCTCCCCATCTCATGGTAGGTCCACTTCCTGTAAAAAATTCTGCTTTAAAGGTCGTTCTTAATCCAAAGCATATTACGGGGATATCATAATATTTTGTGATACGATAAAGATCAACCACTTGTTCTTCACTTAAAAATTCCGATTCATCAACCAATACACAAGCAACCCCATCTCGTTTCCACTTTTCACCATATGGTAATAAGAGCTCATTTTCTTCAATTAAAAAGTCTACTTTTCTATCCTTTCCAAGTCTAGAAACAACTGCATCATCACCTTTCGTATCTTGTTTTGACTTAATCACTATCACATGTAATCCATTCTCTTCATAGTTGTGTGCCACCTGTAAAAGCGCTGTTGTTTTTCCGCAATTCATTGCTCCATATCTAAAACTTAAACTTGCCATATTTCCTCCTACTTATGCGTATTTTATACACTTTTTTGTTGTTTAAAAAAGCATATTTTTTAAAATACCTTTTTTTCTGCTATTTTCTTTTTAAAACGATATTGTTTTGCAGGTTTCTTTCCTTCAAATTTTGCAGTTTCTCCAGTGTCTTCAATTAAATCTAAACTCAAGATTTTTTTTCTAAAGTTTCTTCGATCCATCTTTATTCCTAAAATCGCTTCATAAACTTTTTGAAGTTCTGGTAAAGAAAATGTTCCTGGAAATAAAGATTTCAAAATTGTAGACGAAATAATCTTTTTTTGAAGTTCTTTTAGCGCTTCGATCAAAATCTCATTATGATCAAATCCCAGCGGTGGAACTCTATCGATAGGAAACCAGTCTGCATTCGAAGTTCTCAGTGTTTCTCTCAATATCTGTACTCGCTTACTATCAATTACTCCAATATAAGCTACTGCTACCATTCTCATTATTGGTGAACGATCAACGCGGCCAAACACTCCAAACTGATAAATTTCAATATCTTTAATTCCTGTTTTCTCTACAATTTCTCTTTTAGCACCCAATAATAAATCTTCATTATTATAAAGTGCGCCTCCTGCTAAAATCCAATCTCCTAAAAATGGTTCATTCTTTCTTTTTACTAATAGTACTTTCGTAATTCCCTGCTCAACTGTAAAAATGGCGGTAATTACATGAATCCCTTGATTTTTATATAACTTATCTTTTACATTCATTCTACCACCTATTTTTATTATAAGCGTAACATAAACACTTGTCAATATCATATTGACAAATTTTATATATTTGTTTACAATAACTTTTCAAAGGACGGATAAAATATGATGATTTATGATTGCTTTTATGTTACTTTAGCAACTTTATTAGACCCAGAAAACTATTTTCGGGAATTTAAAGATGCAAAAAAAATACTTCAATATTTAAAAGATACATATCCTGAATTAGAGGAAGATACATGGAAAGAATATATTTTAGCAAGTTATGAACTCCATCGTGGTCATCTTTCCATTCAAGGAAGATTACACTATATAAAAGGAATCATATTTTGTGAAAATTATCCTGAACATATAGAAGATGTTTTAATAGAACAAAGAAAAAGAATTTTAGAATATAGAAGTATTAATGGAAAACCTTCTAAACATGTAAAACTTGCAATTACTGAATTTACCTATCAACAATTTATAGAGCAATTAGAAGAAGATAGTAAACTTTTATTATTTACACTGCCTGCTTCTTCCATTCCACAATAAAAGAGAAATTAGTGTGTTAATTTCTCTTTTACTTTTTTACTTACTAAACTCATATCAGTTTTTCCTTTTAACTTAGGTGTTAACATTCCCATGATTTTTCCCATGTCTGATGGAGCCTCTGGATTTATAATACCAAAAACTTCTTCAATAATAGAATTTACTTCTTCTTCACTCAATTGCTCTGGCATATAACGTGACAATATATCAATTTCACTTTGGGTTTTCTCAATTAAATCAGTTCTATTTCCTTTTTCAAATTCGGCAATGGATTCTTTTCTCGTTTTTATTTCACGACTTAAAATGGTAATTACCTCTTCATCTGTCAAAGGATGCTTTACTTTAATTTCTTCTAACTGAATAGCGCCTTTTACCATACGGATTACAGTTAACAATTCTTTGTCTTGTTCCTTCATCGCTTGTTTTAAATCTTCTAAAATTCTTTCTCTCATTATAATTCTCCTTTCGAAAAAAAGCCTGACAGGCTTAATTATAATTTCTTTCTCTACGACGGCTATTTCTAATTGCTTCTTTTTTGGCCTTTCTTCTTCTTACGCCTGGTTTCATATACCCTTCTTGTCTTTCACGTAAATTTTTTAGGAGGCCATCCTTAACGTTTTTTTGTTTCATTGTTCTAATTGCACCATCAACATTTCCGTTTCGAACGATTACTTTTGTCATTTAGATTCCCTCCCTTCTTGGCTAAGTTCATTATAACACTTAAAGATTAAGATTTCAACTATAAAAACTAGAAAAAGAAAGCATTTCGACAAAAATCGTTAGAATCAGAAAAAAGCACCAAAGTGCTTTTAATAAATACGAATAATGGTTCCTATAATTCTACCTGTTTTTAATATCATTTCTACTATATTAGCAAGGAATGGTACTATAAGCGGTATTCCTGCAATTACTAACACTGGTATAATTACCTTCTCTAGTTTTTTTATAGTGGACATAATATATTTTCCTTAGATCTACGAAACGCGGAACCTAAACTTCTTCCTAAATCTAATAATACATCAATTCCTCTTACAAGCGCATTAATAAATGTTCCTGTAATACTAACTCCTCCCATTATTCTATTCATTTTTTCTAAGTTTAATTCTTTCATTTTCTGTCTCCTCTCTACTTATTGCATTTAAGTGGTCTAAAAAAACCATCAATCACTCCGATAATAAATATTGCTCCTGCAACAATAACAAGTCCTACTCCTAAACTAATTCCGCCTCCTCCTTGAATTTTATTTAATTTTTCATTTTGTATTTGCTTCATTTTTCATTCCTTTCTTCCATTTCTGGCTAAATTCTTTCCAAATACTCATATCTTTTATTTTCACTCGAATCACCACGATATTATTTTCTACTAATAGTTTTTGAGATATCGATACTCTAATTTCGGCTTTTATCATTTGATTTCCAGAAATAAACTCAGGATTAGATTCTACACTGATCAACTTCATATCTTTATTTTTTACAATCGCTTTTTCAAATTCCCCTATTTTAGAAAATGGCACCATTATAGTTACTATATTTTTATTATTTTCATTAACCATACCATAAAAAGTTTCATATACTGGATAATGATAACAAAATATCAAAGACAATAACAAAATAGAACAAATAATCAATACAGAAATGCTTTTCTTGATTCCTTTTGGATATTGTGTTTCTAATATCCAATTTTGATCTTTCCATACACTTTTATTCATGTTTGCTCACATCCTCTAATACACTACCATTTTGGATTTCAATTTTTTGATCAAACAAATCTAAATTATCCAATCGGTGAGATACCATAATAATTGTTTTGTTTGGATATCTTTTAAAAATTCGTTTTAAAATCCTTCTTTCCATATTACTATCAATTTGGCTTGTCGCTTCATCTAATAATAAAATGTTAAATGGCAATAAAAGTGTACGTGCTAAAACAATTCTTTGCCTTTCTCCACCAGAAAGGTTTGCTCCATTTTCTTCTAAAACAAAACGATGTCCTAATGGGTTTTTAGAAAGAATGGAATCTACTTCTACTATTTTTAAAACTTCTTGATAATTGGAATTTGGTTCTTTTCCAAGTAAAATATTTTCATAAATGGGGCCAGTCCATAATTGTTCTTTCATAGATATATATAGAATGTTATTTTTTATAACATCCTCTTTATATTCTCTAATATCAATTCCATCTAAAAAAATAGTATTTTCTGGTGCTTCATAATATTTCATCAATAATTTTAAAATGGTACTTTTCCCATTTCCACTTTCTCCAATAAGTAGCACTTTACTTCCACTTTTAATCTGAAAAGAAAGATTTTTTAAGATAGGATGTTCAAAATAAGAAAATGTTAAATTTTCAATTTTAATGTTCCCTTTTAAATCTTCCATATAAATTCCTAGCTCTTTTGTTTCTGAAAATAAGTTAGAAAGTCGCTTCCACGATACCTTCACTTTTTTAAAATCTTCCCCTAATTTTAGTAAGTTTCTAACTGGTTCTATAAAATACATAAATAACGAATGAAATAATAGCAGCGAGGAAATCGTCATTTCGTCTTTCGCTACTAAATAAATTCCCAAAGCTAAGAATGCTAATACAGAAAATTCATATAAAGATTGTCCTAATATTCCAGATTCATTTTGAATACATTCTAATGATTTTACTCCTTCCGTATAGTCCATATATCGTTTCATCATTTCTTTCTTGGCGTGTCCTTTCAAATGACTACCAAATATCGTTTCATAACCTCCTAAAGTTTCAACCATATAAGAAGTAACAAGCGAATGATTTTCCTCTACTTCTTCCACTTTTGAAGCAATTCGCCTTTGATAAATCAGAAATAAAACAATATAGAAGAATAAAGTAAAAAGAGATATCAAAAATAATTTACTACTGATGAAGTATAAAACAATACCACTCATAAATAAAAGAGGTAAATCCATCAAAGATGATAACGTAAGAGTTGCTAGAAAGGATCTAATTACCCCTATATCTTCTATTCTAGAAATAATTTCTCCTGTGGTTCTGTTTTTAAAGTATCGATAAGGAAGATGAAGTATTTCTCCAATAATAAGATGCATAAATTTAAAATCAATTTTCTCATAAATATGAAAGAAAACTTTATTTCTAATAAAACTACTTCCATTTTTTAAAATTAAAAAAGATACATAAAGTAAAATAGAGCATAAAAGATAAGTCATTTCATCATGTATATTTAAAAGTGATACAAAATGTTCTAACATAAAAGAAAATAAAATAGAGAAAATAGTTATAAAAGCAGATAAACAAATCATAGTTAAAAAAGGATTTTTTTCCTTTTTTAGCAAAGTAAAAAATTGATTTTTTAAAATATGATTGGGATTTTTATATAAAATTGGTACTTTAGGATAAAAGGTTAAGATAACATGTTGCCATATTTGTTCAAATTCTTTCAAATTCATTTTTTGAATTCCTTTGGATGGATCCCCTATGATCAGATATCCCTTCTTCATATTGATTTCATAAATGACAATATAATGATAATAACTTTTTTCTAATAAAACGTGTGCAATGCAAGGTAATATAATTGTTTCTCTTTGAAATTCCTCAAAGCTCCCTTCAATTCCTCTTGCTTCAAACCCATATTTTCTCGCAACTTCTATAATCCTAGCAGCACTCACTCCATCTTTGCTCACACCTAAATTATCTTTTAATTCTTCATAAGGAACATATCCTTGATAATATCGAATAATCATAGAAAGACAAGCAGCACCGCAATCTTTATGATCTTCCTGCAATTCAATTGGATATTTATGCATAACTTCTACCTCCTCACCCATAAGATACAACAAAAAAAAACGAATATCCTAACTCGTTTTTAAAATTTTAATATTTTTATATTTTTTTCCCATATGTTCGCATCTTTAAAAGCGAAAAGTCAGTATCATCGAATTGTTCTTCTTCATATTCACATACAACAATTGCTCCTTTTTCTAAAAAGTCGTTCTTTTTTAAATATTGAAGAGTTGGTCCAATTAATTGTTTATGATAGGGAGGATCTAGAAAAACCAAGTTAAATTTTTGTTTTATATGATCATGTAACTTAAATGCATCTGCATGAATAATAGTGATAGACTTCATTCCTTTGGTATTTTCTTTGATTGTATCAATTGCCACTTTACTTTGATCAACCAGTGTAACATAATTAGCGCCATTACTAAGTGCTTCAATTCCTAAAGATCCGCTCCCCGCATACAAATCTAAACAATTTGAACCTTTAATGTCATTTTGAATCATTGCAAATAAAGATTCTTTTACTCGATCCATTGTAGGTCTTGTTCCATCAATATCAAATCCTTTTAAGTTACGTCCTTTATAAATTCCACTAATAATTCTCAAACTTCCTCACTTCTTTCGTATACTATTACAATTTTTGGGAATGAATAATAACGTGAGCAATCACACATATTATTACTCCCCTTTAAGAGCGAATTCGCTCTTTTTATTTTAATGTTCCCATAATAGATTCAATCATCTCCAATGTTTCTAACGCTTTATTAATTTTATCAGATGGACGCAATTTATAATTTGCTTTTACTTCCTCTTCAAACGTTCTAATCATTCCTGGCTCACGATTTAGAATTTTATACCAATTAGAGTTTTCTCTAATATATTTACTAAAATAAGGGTTATTCTTGAGCGCAAATTGTGTTTCTAGTGTCATTAATCTTCGAAATGCTTATAAAGCGGCCGAGGCTTATATTCAGTCTTGGTCTCTTCTTTGGTATCTTTGCCAGTCAAATCTTGTACAACACTCAAAACCCTTTGAATACTACTAACTCCATTTTGAACACTATCCAAATCAATATTTTTTAAAAGTCCCATTAAATCTGTCAAAGATGCCATTCCTGCAACTGGAGCAACTACTTCAGCAACTCCTAGATAAGGTTTCCAAGTTGTCTCATCTTCTCCATATAAGTCATAAAGTTCATAGAACTTCTGCCAACTCATCTCACCACTTTTTGTATATTTAATTAGCTTTGGATTTTTTTTTACAAATCCTTTAAAATCTTCTATATTTGCCATGATAACCACCTATAAATAATATATGTGATTATTTTTTTTTATTTCCTATTAGACTATTTAAATGAATAAAACTTAAAAATCGGTTCTAATTTCAAATAGAACAACTTGATCATGGTAGATTCCAAGTGGAATATCATATACTGCACACTCCAAAATAACATCTAATAAATCATGTTCTACAATATACTTGTATAAAATATCAAATCCAGGAATTTCATTTAAAATCTTATCAAATAAATCTGTTTTTAAATTAAAGTCTGGAAGATTTTCATCTTCTCTTCCACTATAATCTTCATTCCTGTATGCAATCATCCAAACATCTCCATTTGAAGATATCATAATATCACCATTCAATAACAAATGATCTAAAAAGTTGCTAGAACTGACATTAATGGAAAAGACATCAAAATTCTTTGAAAATTCAATGACCTCTTCTTTTGGAACATTGATTTTGCTTTTTATATGACCAACCTTTGATTTACTTCTAACAGCATAATACTGATAGGAATATCGATCTAAAAATTCTTGAATTCTTGCTTCTTCTCCTGAATGAAATAACTCTTCTTCGAATTGATTAAGCTTTAATTCTTTTATTTTCTGAATACTTTCTAATTTACTTTTTATTTGCATACATTAACCCTTCCACATTTTTATATATTATATCATGTTATTTAAAAAAAAACAGCTAACAATGTTAACTATTTTTGGTTTTCATAGAGTAAACCTTTGGCATATTTCCAAGCTAAAATACGTGTTACTCTATCATTAATAACATCTTCACTAAGATTATTATTCTCTACCGCACTTTTTACTTCTTTGATACTCTCCTCATAATCTGTCACAATTAATAAATCATTTCCAGCAAGAAGTGCTTTTACTACTTTTTTATCAATATCTTTGGTTGCTCCCATTGATAAGTCATCGGTAATAATAACTCCAGTAAAATTTAAATCTTCTCTTAATATATTATGAATTGGAATCGATAATGAAGCTGGATTTGATGAGTCGATATTTGTTACTGTATTATGACCAACAAGAACAGCTTCAGCTCCTGCTTCAATTCCTGCTTTAAATGGCGGGATATCATTTTTTAAAATACTATCATAAGTTCTTGAATCTGTTACACTTCCTGTATGTGTATCTGGATTGTTTCCATATCCTGGAAAATGTTTTAATGTATAAGATACTGTTCCACCTTTACTAGCTTTAATAACTGTCTCTGCAAATTTAGAAGTAGTTGTTGTATCTTCTTGCAATGATCTAGAGTACATATAATCAGATGGTGTTGTAGAAACATCCACAACAGGAGCTAAATTTAAATTTATACCTAAATCTGCAAGCAATAAACTTTTTTCTACTGTATCATCTTTTATTCTTTCTAACCCGCCATCTTGATATAACTCACTTGGAGATAAAAATGGAGTATCTTTTAAATTTTTATTATTGCTTATTCTAACGACGCTTCCACCTTCTTCATCTACAGCCATTAAAAGGGGAATTTTAGCAGCTGATTGTACTTCTTTAATCATAGAAATTACTTCATTTTTTGTTTTACCTTGAAAGTCGCGTGCAAATAATACATATCCTCCAAAACCATTTTGTTTTGCAATATTAGCAGCATCTTTATCAGGAAAACGAACCAAAAACAACTGTCCTATTTTCTCATCTAATGACATTGTTTCCAATTTTTTTTCTGCAAATGTATAATAATCTTTAAAAATTCCATCTTTTGATTCTGTTTTCTTATTTGTTGATGATCTTGCATAATCTTTGATCTTTATGTCTTGTATATCTTTGTTTGGATCTAGTAATCCAGTATAACTAATAACTACATCATCCCCAATTTCTAAAATGAAATCTTCTAGTTTAAATTTATAAACTACATCATTATCGTCTTGTACAATTACATAATCCTCATTTGTCATTAGAACTCTTCCATTTACTTGCTTTAAAGTTTCTTCTTTATTACTCATACAAAAATATGTAATTGTTCCAATGAGTAAAACAAGTGCTAAAGAAAGTCCTATCCATATTTCTTTTTTCACAAACTCATTCCTTTCTACTCTTTATTAAAAGTATATTCTGAATTTCTTCTTTCATGCAGAGAATAGGAAAAAGATATTAGAAACCTAATATCTATACTGTAAAGTCATCTAAGAAATCATGAATCGTCATAATCTTTTCATCTACTTTTTCCAAATCAATTATTTCTTCTTGCTGTTTTTCAATCTCTTTTTCTGTTAGTTTATCTTTTCTCTTTAAACTAGACATGATAAATACTTCTGCTATTTTTTCTCTTGTAATCGTACTACCTGTAGAATATCGATCTGCAATTGGTAGTTCTGTTATTTTAAATGGATTAATCTCTGATCTTGTCTTAACTCCCATGATAGTATGTCCTTCTACAATAAACGCATTCATAATTTCATAAGGATTCGTTTTTACATCACGAATAGCAAGTACTCCTCGCCTTGCACGAGCGGTTTTTTCAAACTCAGAGATTTTTACTCTTTTTCCTGTATTCTTTGTAGTAAAGATTGTAATATATGGGATATTATCATCAAATAAAAGCCCAGTTCTCACTTCATCTTCTTTTAAAGTAATTGCTTTTACGCCACTTGATTTAAGCCCAGTTACTGGAATTTCATCAGTATTATAACGGAGTCCATATCCGCTTTTGGTAATGACAAAAACTTCTTCTCCTTGATGATCAACTACACTGACAATTCTATCGCTTCCTTTTAATTTCATTGCAGTCATAGGTTTTGAATAACGCTGTACTTTAAAATCTGATAATTTGGTCCGTTTTACCATTCCCTCTTTTGAAAACATTGTAATATAACTGTTTTCTTCAAAGTTATAAACTGGAACACTTGCAACAATAGCTTCTCCTGCTTCTATCTTTATAATATTGCTGATATGTTTTCCAAGTTCTTTCCATTTTAAATCTGGAAGTTCATGAACTGGTATATATAAATAATTTCCTAAATCTGTAAATACTAAAATGGTGTCTAAAGTATTCATTTCATAAATTCCTAGCGGATAGTCCCCTTCTTTTAATGCTGTTTCATCTTCACTCGCACTATAACTTCTAGTAGTTACTCGCTTGACATAGCCCTCTTTTGTTACAACAACAATACAATCTTCTTTTGGTATCATTGATGTTGTATCTATTTTGATTTCAACAAGTTCATCTTCAATCTGTGTTTTTCTAGAAACTGCATACTCTTTTTTTATTGCTCGAAGTTCTTCTTTCATCACATTTTTTAGTTTATTTTCATCACTCAAAATTGCTTCTAATCCTTTTACAATAAGTTCTAACCGTTTATATTCTTCTTCTAATTCTGTAACATCTGTATTGGTTAAACGATATAGTTGTAATTTCACAATAGCATCTGCCTGAAGTTCACTAAAACCAAATTTCTTAACCAAATTGATCACTGCATCACTTTTATCTTTACTAGAACGAATTGTTGCTATCACTTCGTCTAAAATAGACATCATTTTTAAGAAGCCTTCTACAATATGCATTCTTGCTTTCGCTGTTTCTAAATCAAATTTTGTTCTTTTTTCAATAACTTCTTTTTGATGGGCAATATAAGCATCTAATATTTCTAAAATCCCTAAAGTCATTGGCCTTCTATTTACAATTGCTACCATATTAAAGTTATATGATACTTGTAAATCAGTATTTTTTAATAAATAATTAATAATTAAATCCTGATTGGCGTCTTTCTTTAAATCAATAACAATGGTTTCTGGATGTTCCAAATCTGATTCATCACGCACTTCTGATATTCCTTCTATTTTTTTATCGATGCGAATATCATCAATTTTCTTAACCAAAGCTGCTTTATTTACTTCATAAGGAATTTCACTGATCACAATCTGATCTTTTCCTTTATTTTTTACAAATTCATATTTGGACTGTACCATAATACGTCCTCTGCCAGTTGTATAGGCATCTAATAAACCATTTTTACCTCTTGCAATTCCACCAGTTGGAAAATCTGGTCCTTTCACAATTTCTAAAATTGTTTCTAAATGACAGTTTGGACTATCAATTCTTTTTACTGTTGCATCTATAATTTCTCCTAAGTTATGAGGAGGTATATTGGTGGCATACCCTGCACTGATCCCATTAGAACCATTGACAAGTAAATTTGGAAACTTTGCTGGTAAAACAGTTGGCTCTTTTAAAGTGTCATCATAATTAGGTGCCCAAACAATAGTTTCTTTATCCAAGTCTTTTAATAGTTCATTACTAATCTTTGCTAGCCTTGCTTCTGTATAACGCATTGCAGCTGCTCCATCTCCATCCATGGAACCATTATTTCCATGCATATCAACATAAATGGTATTTTGTTTCCACCACTGGCTCATACGTACTAATGCTTCATAAATACTAGAATCTCCATGTGGGTGATAAAATCCCATAACATTTCCAACTGTTTTGGCCGATTTTTTGTAACCTTTATCATAAGTATTGTGATCACGATACATTGCATATAGAATTCTTCTTTGAACAGGTTTTAATCCGTCCCTTACATCTGGCAAGGCACGATCTTGAATAATTGCTTTGGCATAACTTCCAAAGCGCTCTCCCATTATTTCTTCTAAGGAATAATCATATATTCTTTTTATTATTTCTTCCATGTTATTTCCCCCTAAATTTGATAATCATCTTCTAATGAGAATTCTACATTTTCATTAATCCATTCTTTTCTTGGCTCTACTTTATCTCCCATTAATACACTTACTCGTTTTTCAGCAAGCGCAACGTCTGTGATATTTACTTTGACAAGGCTTCTTGTTTCTGGATTCATTGTGGTTTCCCATAACTGGTCTGCATTCATTTCTCCAAGACCTTTATATCTTTGCGTTTCTAATTTAATTTTACTTTTCTTTAATATTTCATTTCGCTCTTCATCTGTCCAAGCATAATAAATAGTTTTTCCATTAAATAATTTATAAAGCGGTGGCATAGCAATATAGACTTTTCCAGCTTCAATTAATGGTTTCATATATCGATAAAAGAAAGTTAATAAAAGGATTTGGATATGTGCTCCATCAACATCGGCATCGCTCATAATAATGATTTTATCATAATTGGAATCTTCAATTTCAAAATCGCTTCCTACTCCAGCTCCAATAGTATGAATCATCGTATTGATTTCTTCATTTTTCCAGATTTCTTCTAATCTAGCTTTTTCTGTATTGAGTACTTTTCCTCGGAGTGGCAAAATAGCTTGAAATTTTCTATCTCTTCCTTGTTTCGCACTTCCTCCTGCTGAATCTCCTTCGACTAAGAAAAGTTCATTCTTCTTAGGATTTTTCACTTGTGCAGGTGTAAGCTTTCCTGATAAAGCGCGTTCTTTTTTGTTTTTATCCTTTCCTGCTCGTGCTTCATCTCTGGCTTTTCTAGCCGCCTCTCTTACCATTTTACTTTTGACCATTTTGTCTAAGATTTTAGTAGCAATCGCCTTATTTTCTTCTAAGAAAAATTGAAGTTTTTCACTCACTACATTATCGACTGCATTTCTAGCTTCTGGTGTTCCTAATTTTCCTTTCGTCTGTCCTTCAAATTGTAATAAATCTTCTGGTATTTTAAGACTTACAATAGCAGTCAATCCTTCTCTTGTATCTGCTCCCTCTAAATTTTTATCTTTTGGTTTTAAATATCCATTCGTCCTAGCATAATCATTAAAAACTCTTGTTAACGCAGATTTAAAGCCTACTTCATGAGTTCCACCATCACTAGTTTTAACATTGTTTACAAATGAAATAATATTTTCTGAATAAGTGTCTGTATATTGGAATGCTACATCGACTTCAATTTTATCCTTGATTCCCTCAAAACGCACAGCTTCATGTAGTGCTATTTTATCTTCATTAACATATTCAACAAACGCTTTCAAACCATTTTCATAATGAAATATATCACGTTTCTTGTCTTCTTCATCAATGACTTCAATCATAAGCCCTTTTAATAAAAAAGCACTTTCTTGCATTCTTTCACATACTGTTGTATAAGAAAAATTTGTTGTTGAGAAAATTTCTGCATCTGGCATAAAATGGACTTTTGTTCCAGTTTTACTCGTTTTTTCTAATTTCTTCAAAGGAATATCTAACTTTCCACCATCTTTAAAACGAATAAAATGCTCATAGCCATCTCGCTTAATCGTTACTTCCATCCATGAAGAAAGCGCATTTACTACACTCGCCCCTACTCCATGCAATCCTCCAGATACTTTATATCCACCCTCTTCAAATTTTCCGCCTGCATGTAATACCGTATAGATTACCTCTGGTGTACTTTTTCCACTTGTATGTGTTCCAACTGGTACTCCACGACCTTCATCTTCTACACTAACACTATGATCTGCATGTAAGGTAATTTTTATTTTATTTCCATATCCATTGATTACTTCATCTATTCCATTATCAACGATTTCCCATACAAGATGATGTAGTCCTCTTTTATCTGTCGAACCAATATACATTCCTGGACGCTTTCTAACAGCTTCTAGTCCCTCTAATATTTTTATGGAACTTTCATCATATTTCACCATAAATCTGCCCCCAACCTACTTTTCTATCATCATTCTCATCCATTATACCAAATTTCTTTATTTATTGTAAAGGAATTTTTGAATTTGATATCAATTTTCCCCTTATAAATAAAAGGATTTTTATCATTTAATTTTAATTCAAATTTTATAAAACAAAAAATATATCAAACCCATGATATATTTTTTCATTTCTTATTTATTTTTCGTACTATTTTCTAATGCCCTGTAATATTCATATCGTTTCATCGCTTCTTCTTTCTGATTTTCTAATAATTCCTTCGCATGCTCTGGATTAATAGCTGCTAACATGGCATATCTAGTTTGCCTCATCAAAAAATCTTCATATAAATTAAAATCGACATTTTTGCTATCTAAGTGAAAAGTATCAGTTTCTGGTAGATAACGAAATATTGGAAAATACCCACTCATAGTCGCCATTTTTTCCATCTCAACACTATTTTCCATTCCACCTTTTATACCATGTGATATACAAGGAGTATAAGCAATTACAATGGATGGACCCTTATGTTCTACTGCTTCTTTTAATGCTTTGATTAGTTGCATTCCATTTGCACCTAAAGAAACCTGTGCTACGTAAGCATTTGGGTAAGAAAGTGCAATTCGAGCCAAATCTTTCTTAGATGTTTTTTTACCACTAGAGGCAAACGAAGCAATGGCGCCTTTCGGACTTGCTTTTGAAGACTGTCCTCCAGTATTAGAATACACTTGGCTATCTAATACTAAGATATTAATATTATCATTACTTGCTAAAGCATGATCGATGCCACTAAAACCAATGTCATAAGCCCAGCCATCTCCACCTATTGCAAAATGAGTTCTAGCTGGTAAATAGTCTTTTAAAATTTTAAATTCTGAAGGTAAAGATTCATAGTCTAATGATTGATATACTTTCTTTGTTACCTCATAATTGTTTGGATGATTTAAATATTCTTGTAACAGTTCTGTATTTGGATTATTTTCCTCTATTAATTTTTTCATTTGTTTCATTAAACGGTTTTGAATAGTTTCAAAAGCTGTTAACATTCCATAACCATATTCCGCATTATCTTCAAACAAGGAGCTTGCCCATGCTACTGTATAGGGCATACTAGGCATACTTCCTCCATAAATAGAAGAACATCCTGTGGCATTGGCAATTACCAAAGATTCACCAAAAAGTTGTGTTAGAAGTTTAATGTAAGCAGTTTCTCCGCATCCTGCACAAGCTCCTGAAAAAACGAATTTTGGTTCTTTAAATTGAGTCCCTTTCATAGTATCCTTTGCTTCTTCTTGCTTTGTTGTTACATTTTTTATCAGATAATCAAACATATCTTGTGTTTTCTCTTTTAAAGAAAGATCTAATTTTACTGTTTCTAATGCCTTCATTCCTTTTTTCCCAGGACAAGTTTTTAAACACACTCCACATCCAGTACAATCTTTTGGAGATATTGCAAGGATAAAATAATAAGAGTTCCCAATTGCTTTTTTACAATTTCTCCTAATATACTCTGGAGCTTTTTCATATTCTTCCTCATTAAGCAAGAATGGTCGAATAACACCATGTGGACAAACGAAAGAACATTGGTTACATTCTATACAATTATCAGAAATCCAACTTGGAACAATATCACTAATCGCTCTTTTTTCTAAATTGGCGGTTCCAGGAATAAAACTACCATCTTTATATGGAAGCATATCACTTGTTGTAAGTTCATTTCCAAGCCTTTTAGTCATCATCATATAAACATCATGAATATCATCTTTGATAGTTGGTTTAATAGAAACATCATCAACCATTAACTCAGCAATATAATTTTCAGCTTCTTCTATTGCAGAATAATTTGCATTTAATATACTTTCTCCTTTTTTAAAAAATTTATTTTTTGCATACTCTTTCATTTTTTCTTTTGCAATCTTATAATCTAACAAATTAGAGATTTTTATAATGGCTGCTTCTAAAATCGTACTGATTTTATTTTGGAGTCCAACTTTTCTGGCTAACTCATAAGCATTAATGATATAGAATTTAATATGTCGCTCTACCAAAATCTTTTTTATATGAGCTGGAAGAAAGTCCAAAACTTCTTCTTTGGTCTTACTTGTATTCAAAAGAAAAATTCCATTTTCTTCTATTTGTTCTAAAACAGAAAAATTATGCAAATAGTTTTCTTTGGTCACTACAACTACACTAGGGTTTTCAACATAATAAGTAGAACGAATTGGCTCATTAGAAAATCTTAAATGACTAGCAGTTACTCCACCTGATTTTTTAGAATCATATTCAAAATAGCCTTGTACATAATCTTCTGTATTTTCTCCGATCAATTTCATAATACTTTTTGAGGCACTCACCATGCCATCACTGCCATAACCATAAATTAAAAATTCTCGGCTCTTTTTTATTTTAAAATTTGAATCTTCAGATAAACTTAAATGTGTTAAATCATCTACAATCCCTATTGTAAAATTATTTTTTGGTTTTTCCTCTAACATGTCATAAACTGCTTTTATCATTGCTGGGGTCGTATTTTTACTAGATAATCCATAACGTCCACCAACAACATTTATATCCTTTTCTTTCAAAATATTTACTACATCTAAATATAATGGCTCTCCATTACTTCCAGCTTCTTTTGTTCTATCCAAAACTGCAACTTTCTTTACTGTAGCTGGAATATTTTTTAAAAAATAATCTGGACTAAATGGTCGATATAAATGTACTTCTAATAGGCCACAACGATAACCACTCTGATTTAAAATATCAATTGTTTCTTTAATGGTTTCACAAACAGATCCCATGGCAACAATCATTTTATCCGCTTTTTTATCTCCATAATACATGAATGGCTCATAATGAGTTCCCGCTTTTTTATTTAATATATTCATATAATTATTCACAATATCTGGAACAATATCATAATCCCTATTACGTACTTCTGTCATCTGAAAATAAATATCATCGTTTTCTGCTGTACCACGAATTACTGGATTCAAAGGGTTTAATGCCTTCCCACGAAATTGATTTAATGCTTCTTCATCTATCATTTCTTTAAAATCAGATTTTTCTAACACTTCAATTTTTGAAAGCTCATGACTTGTTCTAAAACCATCAAAAAAATGCATAAAAGGAAGACTAGCTTTGATTGCTGATAAATGAGCAATCGCAGAAAGATAAGCTGTATCTTGTACAGAAGAAGATGCCAACATGCAAAATCCAGTACTTCTGGCAGCATAAATATCTTGATGATCTCCAAAAATACTAAGTGCGTGAGTAGATAGAGTCCTAGCTGCTACATGCATAACACAAGGTAGCATTTCTCCAGCCATTTTGTACATATTTGGTATCATAAGTAATAATCCCTGACTAGCAGTATAAGTGCTTGTCAAACATCCAACTTGTAAAGAGCCATGCACCATTCCTGCTGCCCCCGCTTCGCTTTGCATTTCTACTACTTTTACTTGATCATCAAATAAATTGGTAATACCTTTATTACTCCATTCGTCAATGTGTTCTGCCATTGGACTAGATGGAGTAATTGGATAAATTCCTGCTACTTCTGTAAAATAATAAGAAGTTCGTGCACAAGCTTCATTTCCATCTACTGTAATCTTCTTTATCATGTTAGTCATCTCCTTTTCCTATTCACATTATAACACTATTTTTTTATACAAACAATTAGAAGTAGAAAAACCATTTTATATAACGAATGCACTCTTTTCTAGTAGATAGTATATCACGTCTCAATTTAATTCGTCAATGCTAATTGTTAAAAGTACTTTTCAGTTAATAAAAAAGAAAGTTCTACTTTCTAAATGTATAAGTAGTCCCTTCTCTACTATCCTTTAATTCTACTCCCTTTTCTAAAAGATCATTTCTTATTTTATCTGCAAGTTCATAATTTTTCTCTTTTTTAGCTTCATTTCTTTTACGTATCTGCTCTTCAATATAATCTTCTAGTTCTTGCTCTATTTTTGTTTCCTTCAAAAGATCCAAAGATAGTACTGTATCAAAAGACTCAATTAAATATAGTTTCGTTTCATTACTACAATCCGATTTTAATACATCATAAAGTATTGTAACTGCATTTGCGGTATTCAAATCATTCTCTAAAGCTTCTTTAAATTTTTGTTCATACTTTTCAATCTTATCAAGCTCTTTTTGACCAGAACGATCATTTCGAATGGAAGCGACTTTTCCTAGCAATTTCTGATAAGCATTCTTTGTTGCTTCCATTGCTTCATAACTAAATACAAGTTGGCTTCTATAGTGACTATTTAAACAAAATAATCGATACACAAGTGGATTATATCCTTTGCTCTCTAATAGAGAAAGTGTTAGAAATTCTCCTTTTGATTTACTCATCTTTCCCGTATTATCATTTAAATGTTCTCCATGACACCAATAATTACACCATTTATGTCCAAGAAAACTTTCTGATTGTGCAATTTCATTTGTATGATGTGGGAAAATATTATCTACTCCACCACAATGAATATCTAAATATTCTCCTAAATATTTATAAGAGATACCAGAACACTCAATATGCCATCCTGGATATCCTCTTCCCCAAGGACTGTCCCATTGCATTACTTGATTTTCAAATTTAGAAAGAGTAAACCAAAGTCCAAAGTCTGCAGGATTTCTCTTAGATTTATCTTCTTCTACATCTTCTCTAACCCCGACCAATAGATCTTCCTGATTTTTTCCTGAAAGCTCATAATAATTTGGAAATTTTGAAACATCAAAGTAAATGTTTCCCCCCGCTTGATATGCATATCCTTTTTCTAATAAAGTTTTGATCATTTCAATATATGTATCAATATGATCAGATGCTTTTTCTATAATAATAGGACGTTTTATATTTAGTTTGTCAATATCACTCATAAATGCATCAGTATAAAAGGCAGCTATTTCATAAACTGTTTTATGTTCTCTTAAAGCACCTTTTTGCATTTTATCTTCGCCTGTATCCCCATCACTTGTCATATGACCTACATCAGTGATATTCATAACACGTTTTACATCATATCCTAAATATTCTAAAGATTTTTGCAATATATCTTCAAAAACATAAGTTCTAAGATTTCCAATATGGGCAAAGTGATAAACAGTTGGCCCACATGTATACATTTTCACAATTCCCTTTTCATATGTAGAAAATTCTTCTACTTTTTTTGATAATGTATTATATAGTTTCATTTTCTCACCTTCTGGCTTTATTATAACACATTCTTTTCTTTTGAAGCAATGATTTCATAGTTTAATAGTTCAATTTGATTAGAAAGAAAATCTGGATTTAAATCTAATGAATCACTTAATTTAGTTGAAAGATATTTTTTATTATCATCTGGAAATACAGTAACAACATTTCCATCATTTTGTTCTTGAAACTTTATTGCCCCCAATAAGTTAGCCCCCGAAGAAATTCCAACTGCTAATCCCAGTTTTCGGGCCAATAAGCGACTCATATTAACCGCATCTTCGTCATCAATTAAATAAATATCATCAATCAAACCTCGATCTACAATTTTAGGTATTAAACCATCTCCAATTCCCTCAATCAGATGATCTTTCTTTTCTATGTATCCATTTTTTAAAATTGCAGCTCCTAAGGGTTCTATTGCAATAATTTGAATATTAGGGTTTTCTTTTTTTAAACGCTCCCCTACCCCCATTAAAGTTCCACCTGTTCCTATTCCAGATATAAAACTATCTATTGAAACTGGAAGTTGATTTAATATTTCAACAGCTGTTGTCTCATAATGAGCATTCACATTATCTTCATTATCAAATTGGTTTGGACGATAACCATTTATTTGATAAGCTAGTATATTCGCTCTTTTAATACATTCTTCAAAACCTCCCTCTTCTTTAGATATCAAAATGACATTTGCACCATATAATTTTAACAATTTTATGCGTTCTTGGCTTACCCAATCAGGCATAAAAATAGTAACAGGATGCCTATAATAAGCTCCCAAGGATGCAAATGCTATTCCTGTATTGCCACTAGTTACTTCAATGATTGGCATACCATCTTTCAGTTCATTTCTCTGTTTGGCTTTTTTCAAAATATAAAGAGCAACTCGATCTTTAATACTACCAGATAAATTATAAGATTCCAGTTTTACATAAACTGATTTTAAATTTCCATCTAATTTATAATTAATTTTAATCATGGGAGTATTTCCTATTAATTCATTCATTTTCTTCACCTACCTTACTATAAGTAATTATATTATGTTTGACACAGTTTAAGCGGAAATTTCTAAAAAATTATTGCATATTATAAATTAGTATGATATTATATATAAGTAAATTGCGATCGGACCTTTAGCTCAGTTGGTTAGAGCATCCGGCTCATAACCGGGCGGTCGTAGGT
>CANEDJ010000025.1:0-19783 GCA_947426265.1 uncultured Mycoplasmatota bacterium
GCAGAAGTTGGAACATTATTTGATACTGCGCGTGAAGCATTAGAAGAAAAAGAATTAAATGAAAAATTAGAACGTGAAAAAATTGATATTACACTTCCAAGTTCTAAAATACATGTAGGAAGTGTTCATCCAATTACCAAAGTAATCGAAGAAATAGAAGATTTATTTGTATCGATGGGTTATGATGTGGTAGAAGGACCTGAAATAGAAGAAGATTTATATAACTTTGAAAAATTGAATTTACCAAAAGGACACCCAGCAAGAGATGCCCAAGATAGTTTTTATATTACAGAAGAAATGTTACTTCGGACTCAGACTTCTCCAGTTCAAGCTAGAACTATGGATGCGAATTTAGAGAAAACTCCAATTAGAGTAATCTGTCCTGGAAAAGTATATAGAAGAGATGATGATGATGCAACTCATTCTCATCAATTTACGCAAATAGAAGGACTTGTAGTAGGAGAAAATATCAGTCTTTCTCATTTAAAAGGAACATTAGAAGAAGTAGCAAAAAAATTATTTGGTGAAGATAGAGAAGTTCGTTTTCGTCCAAGTTTTTTCCCTTTTACAGAACCAAGTTTAGAAGTAGATGTTAGCTGTTTTAAATGTGGTGGAAGTGGTTGTTCTATCTGTAAGGGAACTGGTTGGATTGAAATATTAGGTTCTGGTATGGTCCATCCAAATGTATTAAGAGGTTGTGGATATGACCCAGAAAAGTATACTGGATTTGCATTTGGTATGGGACCAGAAAGAATTGCCATGTTAAAATATGGAATTCATGATATTCGTAATTTTTATATTAATGATTTAAGATTTTTAGAAGACTTTAATCGTGTGGAAGGAAGTGAAGAATAATGCGTTTAAGTAAATCCTTTTTAAGTGATTATATCGATTTATCTGGTATTCCTTATTCTGAATTAGCAGAAAAAATGGTATTTGCAGGAAATGAATATGAAAGTATTGGAAAGTTATGTAATGCGACAGGACTGGTTGTTGGATATGTAGAAACATGTGAAAACCATCCAGAATCAGACCATTTGCACATTTGTAATGTTAACATAGGGAGTGAAACTGTTCAGATTTTATGTGGAGCCCCAAATGTAAAAGCGGGAGAAAAGGTCATTGTAGCAACAGTGGGGGCTGAGCTTCCTGGTGGAGTTATCAAAAAGGCAAAACTAGCAGGAATGGAATCGAATGGAATGATTTGTTCTTTGGCAGAATTAGGCTTGGAATCAAAATATTTAAAAGAAGAAGACCACGCAGGAATTCATATTTTAGGGGAAGATGCAAAAGTAGGAGAAGATGCACTACATTATTTGGGATTAGATGATGAAGTAATTGATTTTGAATTAACCGCAGATAGAGCAGACTTATTAAGTGTGATAGGAATGGCTTATGAAGTTGGTGCTATTTATAATAGAAAAGTAGTATTACCAGAAATTAAGCTTCATGAGACGAAAGAAAACATCAATGACCAAATGAGATTGCATGTACAAACAGAGAATTGCCCAATTTATTTGGGAAAATTAGTAAAAAATGTTACCATTAAAGAGAGTCCAAAATTTATCAAAAATCGTTTGATGGCAAGTGGTATTAGACCCATTAATAATGTTGTTGATATCAGCAATTATGTTATGCTTGAATATGGACAACCGCTTCATTTTTTCGATAAGAACCGTTTAGGAGATGAAGTAATCGTAAGAATGGCAACCAATGAAGAAACATTAATCACATTGGATAATAAAGAAAGAGCTTTAAAAGATACAGATATTGTAATCGCAAATCCAACAGGACCAGTAGCATTAGCAGGAGTAATGGGTGGTTTAGAAACAGAAATAGAACTAGATACGAAAGATATTTTTATAGAAGCAGCTATTTTTGAACCGACTCATATTCGTTATACTTCAAAAGCAATTATCAGAAGTGAAGCAAGCAATCGTTATGAAAAAGGAGTAGACCCTTATAGAACTGTTTTGGCGTTAAATAGAGCATGTGAGCTTTTAGAACTTTATGCAGAAGGAGAAGTATGTTCTGGGGTATTGACACATGATACAACAAATAAGGAAGATAAGAAAATAGAAGTTTCGTTAGAAAGCATTGAGAGTGTTTTAGGAATGCCAATAACCAAAGAAGATGTATGTGAGATTTTATCACGCTTGGGATTTGAGTATAAAATTAAATATAACATATTTGAAGTCTTTGTACCAACTAGAAGATTAGACGTTAATATTAAAGAAGATTTGATTGCAGAAATTGGCAAAATTTATGGGTATAATAAAGTTGTTGGGACACTACCAATGGATAGAATTAGAAAAGGAACTTATTCTAAAAAAGCAAAATTAGAAAGAACAATTCGTAGACATTTAAATGCACTAGGTCTAAATCAAGTAATTACTTACTCTTTACTAAGTGAAGAAGAAGCTGAGTTATTTGTTTCAAAGAAAAAAGATTCTGTAATTTTAAATTCTCCAATGAGTGAGGATAGAAAAATTATGAGAAAATCATTCATACCATCTTTATTACATGTTTATGATTATAATGTAGCTCGTAACAGAAAAGATGTTTCCATTTTTGAAACGGGAGCTATTTATTATAAGGAAAATGAAACCTATAAAGAAGATTTTACACTGTCAGGACTTATGAGTGGTGTTTATGAAGAAAATACTTGGCAAGGAAATAAAATCAATATTGATTTTTACTTAATAAAAGGAATCGTAGAGAATTTACTTTGCTTTTTAGGTCTTACCAATCGCTATCAATTTGATACTGAGAATTTAGGAAAAGAATTACATCCTGGAATGAGTGCAAGAATATTAATTGATAGAGAAGTAGTAGGATTTATTGGAAGAGTACATCCTAATATTTCAAAAAAAGATGTCTATGTATTTGAAATTAATTTAGAAAAAGTATTGGAATTAAAAGTAAAACCAATTAAGTTTAAAGAAATTCCAAAATTTCCAAGTGTCAAAAAAGATGTAGCTTTTATTGTAAAGAAAGAGGTATCTTCAAAAGAAATAGAAGAAATCATCAAAAAAGCAGGAAGTAGAATGTTAACAAATATTGATGTATTTGATGTTTATGAAGGAGAAAATGTAGGGGAAGATGAAAAATCGATTGCGTATGCATTAACATTTAGTGACCCAAATAGAACATTAAATGAGCAAGAAGTAACGGTTGTATTTGAGCGTATTATTGAAGCCGTTACAACAGGATTACATGCAGAGCTTAGAAATAAATAAATGAAAAAAGAATATGACTTTCATATTCTTTTTGTATTCAATAATTTTTAGTGATACCCTTGTATAATAGATATATATAATATATATGGATGTAATTCTGATAGTTAGGTGTTTTTAAACTCTATTCTTTTATCACTAGATGATAGAGAAGAGGTGATTTCTATGATTGAAACGATTATAGAAAGGACAAATTCCAATGGAATTAATAGTTATATTTATAACTATAGTATTTTATACTGTTCTAGTTCTTAAGAAAAAGGACTAATTAAAATGAAAACACCAATCAGCAATGAGAGGTGTTTTCGATACTCAATGAATAGAGATAACACCTAACACGCAATATCAGAGTGTATCTCTTTTTTTATTTTATGAGGAAAACCTCATCTATATACATTCTACTATAGTAATTTTGTTTTGTCAAACTTCTATATATTCTTTATAGTAATTTTTCATAAATTCATGATAAGCTTTATTTTCTAAAGTTAGATTAAATCGTTTAAATTTAAAATCTGGATTTTTACTTAAAATTAATTCTTTTACCATATATTTTAAAAGCTCTGGATTTCGAACTAGAATAGGACCAATTAAATAAGTTCCATAGAAATGATTTTTATGAACACCTTCTATTTTGCTATTTGGAAAACTTCCAATTCCTTTTATGACTTCAAACATTATATTTTCATTACTTTTAATAACACTTCCTTGATTTTGAAAACCCAATATATAAGGTTTCATAAAATCAGCTTTTACAAGTGCTTCATCAACCATTCTAAAATTTTCCTCTTTTGTATAAAAATCAAAAGCATGTAATGTTTTGATTCTTTTTTCGTGCTTATCTATAATGCATTTTCCAAATAGTTCTAAAGAATTTCCAGTAATTAAAAAGAATTTACCAATTTCAATTGCTTTTTTTACATCATCCTTATATTTTATCAGGTGGCGAAGTGCTAATTTTTGATTGGCTTCTGTTCCAGCGCCCATATAGATAAAATCATAAGAATCAAAGTCTAATGTATCCCCAATTGTTGCAAACTTGATTGTAACATGAATGCCTTGACTTTCTAAACCATATTTTAAAGCTTTCACATTCCCACTTTCTCCATATAAGTTTAATAAATCATAATAAAGATGTGCAATTGTAATATTCATGATAAGTCCTCCTTCATATAATGATTAAAAGGTTCCACATAATCAAAATTTAAAATTGCATAAATATTTCCAGATGTTTTCTTTTTAATTTCTGAAGTGGCTTCTTCTAAACTATCAAATACCATAATATCTTTTTCATAAATACCAGCATATTTTAATCTCGTCGCAATGTCATAACGATGGATACCAACACAGACTATTTTATCAATATCATGTTTTTTTAATAGTTCAAAATCGATATCATATAACCAAGATAAATCATCAAAATTATATCTTCTACTAATCTCTTTCCAACCGATGACGATTGTTTTTTTCTCCTTAAAACGATCTAAAAATAGAAGCGAACTATTAAAAGTTGTACTATTTTCATTTTTGTTATTTAAAACATAAACAGCTCTATTATGGTAAGAATATTCATCATATAATTTCTTATTTTGATTTAATTCACTAATGATTTTTGAAACAACTTCTGTATCTAATCCAAGGGTGATAGTTGTAGAAAACGCTGCTAAAATATTATAAACAGCATACAGAATTCCAGAAGGTATATGGATAGAATAACAATTATTAATTAACATTTCTTTTTTCTCAAAATCTAATTTTGTTACTTCAAAATCAATTTTAGGTCTTTTGAAATTACACTTTGAACAGTGATAATTTCCTAAATTTTCAAACTGATAATATTCATATTCTAACTTTTTATTGCACATTGGACAATAATTGAGATTTAAATTTTGAAATTTATTTTTAGTGTAAGACGATTTAATTTTAGAAATTCCATAATAAGTAATGGGTCCTTTATGATCAAACGAAAATTTTTGTAAATAGGGATCATCACCATTTAAAATCAAATGCATATCATTTGTAATCGCTTTTTTTATTTCTTCAAATACCAAATCAAAATGGCCTTGTCTAGGTGGTTGGTCTCTTGTCAAATTGGTAATGACAACATAGTTAGGATTTAACTCAGGAAAAACATACTTTGTATAACGTTCATCAATTTCAAAAACGAGAACATCTTTTTTCATAACTCCAAAAAGAGTCGTATTTTCTAAAAGTAGTGTCATAATACCAGCGCTCAAATTAGAGCCCTTTACATTATGGGCCACACGATAGCCACAATCTTTATAAAGATCTCTTATCATACTAGAAACGGAACCTTTTCCAGAACTTCCTGTAACAGCAATCACTGTTTTAGGAAGTTTTATTTTTCCCATAAACTTGGAATCTAGTTTTAAAATGATTTCTCCAGGCAAGGAACTTCCGCGATTTAAAATTTTTCCAAACCAAATAATACATTTTCCAAGAGCGATTAATAGAAATTTTTTCATGTTACACCTCTTTAAAATCACTTTTATTTTATCATAAACGAATTCGAAAATACAACTTTTTTCTAGTTTTGTCGAATTCATTTAAAAGGATTAAGCGGTGTGATATAGTGTATTTGGAGCTGATTATTATGTTTAAAACAGATATTGAATTTAGTAAAAACACATTATATATTACTGTAAAGGGAATGGCAAACAGAAAAAACATAATAGAATTAAAGCGTAAACTTTACTATATTTTGAATGAATATGGAACTATGGATATTATGATTGATATTAAAGAAGTAGTAGCTTTAGATAAAGAAAGTTTTTATGATATGTTAGATGATTATGATATCAAATATGGTGGGAATTTAAGTGTGGTGGAATAAGAATCATAGTAAGATTCTTTTTTTCATATACTGAGATAGGGTGGTATCATGAAGTTATTTAATGATTTTAGAAGTTTTATATTAGAAGAGGAATTTTCTATTCATGTTTACCAAAATAAAGTAAATATTGTGAACTATGAATCGATAGGTCACTTTGATAGTAGACAAGTTAGAATCTATCATAAAAATGGGGAAGTTATTGTAAAAGGAAAAGAGTTAGTTGTATCAAAATTAATGCAAGAAGAAATCTTGATTTTGGGAAGCATTGAAGCAATAGAACTTAGGTGAAAAAATGAAAGAGTTATTAAAAAGTAAAGTGCAGTTAAAAATTACTGGAAGAAATATAGAACGTTTTATTCATAGGCTTTATAGTCATCATATAGAAATATTAAAATTAGAATATACAAACTATAAAACAGTAATTATTACAATTTATGCTGAACATTATAATAGTGTGATGGAACTAAAAACAATTTATGAAATTGATCAGGTTGGCACTTCTGGCATGATAGAAATAAAGAAAAAAATGAAACTCAATCGCTTTTTTTTAATTGGACTAGCTTTGGCACTACTTTCTTTATATGGTTTATCCAACATTATATATGATATCGAAATTGTTCATACCAATAAAGAACTTAGAACTCTCTTATATAAGGAGTTAGAAGAACAAGGAATTAAAAAAGGGAGTGTTAAAAAAAATTTTTCTGAATTAGAAAAAATAAAAGAACAAATTATAAATGAAAATAGGGATAAAATAGAATGGTTAGAAATAGAAGCAGTTGGAACAAAGTATGTAGTACGAGTAGAAATGAGAAAATTAAAACCATCAAAAGAAGAAACCGAAAAAAGGAATGTGGTAGCTAAAAAAAGTGCAATTATAAGAAGAGTAGAAGCCACCAAAGGAGAAATTATAAAGAGTACGAATGATTATGTTAGCACTGGAGATATTATTATTAGTGGAAGTCTAAAATTAAATGAGGAACAAAAAGAAACTGTTCCAGCAGAAGGAAAAGTTTATGGAGAAGTTTGGTATAAAGTAACTGTTTCTTATCCATTTGCATATCAAGAAATAAGGAAAACTGGCAAAAAACAAACTGCTTACACATTCCAATTTTTAAACCAAAATTTTCAATTGTTTCCATTTCAATATTACAAAACGAAAAAGGTTGAAAAAACAGTACTTTTAAAACATTCTTTTTTGCCAATTGTTTTAGCAAAAGAAAAACAATTTGAGACAACTGAAATTGATGAGCTAAATACAGAGGATGAAGCCATTTTAAAAGCAGAAGCCCTAGCGAGAAAAAAAATGGAAAGTCAACTTTCTGACAAAGAAGAAATAATTAGTCAAAAAAATTTGAAAGTTGAAGTAAAAGATAGTAGAATAGTATTAGAAATATTTTTTACAGTGTTAGAAGATATTACAAGTTATCAAAATATAACAGAGGAAATAGAAAGTAAGTAGGTGGTTAATATGTTTCGCACTACTTTTTTAAGCATTTTTAGTGGAACTTGGCCTATGGTTTTAATTTGTTCCGTAATTGTTGTATCCATGCGAATTGTTTGGATTATCAAAGAGAAAAAAGAAATCATTTTTTATAAAGAATTATTAGGTCTTTGCTTCATTGTTTATGTGATGTGTTTATTCTATGTTGTGACATTTCAAGATGTTAGTTGGTCTACGTCTAATTTTGTACCATTCAAAGAAATGTTTCGCTACAAAATAGGCTCTGCCTTATTTTTTAAGAATGTATTAGGAAATATGATTATGTTTATGCCATATGGATTTTTTGTTTCCTATTTTTTAAAATTGAAAAAACCAATATCAATTTTTTTACTCGCTGTTTTGACTTCTTTCACGATTGAATTTACGCAACTACAAATTGGACGAGTATTTGATGTAGATGATATTTTATTAAATATTATTGGAGCTTTATTAGGGTTTTTGGTTTATTATTGTATCAATAAAATGAAAGAACATGTTCCTCCAATATTGAAAAAGCAAATGATTTATAATATACTAATAGTAATATTAATTGCAGGTGCAATTTTGTATTTGTATAATTGGGGAGTCGTATAAATGAATGAAATTGAAGTATTTAATAAAACAGATGAAATAGTAGACTTAAAAGCTTTAAAAGAACTGATGGAATATACACTAAAAAAAGAACAAGTAGAAACAGTCATATTTAATTTGATTTTGATTGATAATAAAACAATTCATAAAATGAATTTGGAATATCGTGGAATTGATCGGCCAACTGATGTGATTTCGTTCGCTTTAGAAGATGATAAGATTTGTCCAAATATAGAAGGAATGCCTAGGATATTAGGTGATATTTATATTTCTATAGAAAAAGCCAAAGAACAGGCAGAACTTTATGGACATTCTTTCAAACGAGAACTTTCCTTTTTAGCAGTCCATGGATTATTACACCTTCTTGGATATGATCATATGGAAAAAGAAGAAGAAAAAGTTATGTTTGAACGTCAGGAGTTGATTTTAGATGGATTTGGAATCAAGAGATAAACGAAAAAAATTTGGACTAAAAAGACTTTTTTATAGCTTTAAATATGCGATGGAAGGATTGTTATATGCTTTAAAAAATGAGCAAAACATGATGATTCATGTCTTTATGGCTGTTTTTGTGATAGTGATGGGGATTTTATTACAAATTAGTATGATGGAATGGCTAATTTGCATCCTTTTGATAGGTCTTGTAATAGGGACTGAATTAATGAATACTTTTATAGAAACAGTGGTAGATTTAACTTGCCATGAAAAAAATGAATTGGCAAAAATAGCTAAGGATACTGCGGCAGCGACAGTTTTGGTATTTGCGCTCACTTCCGTGGTAGTTGGAGTAATGATTTTTTTACCAAAATTATTAGACTTATTAAAATAGGTGATGTTATGAAAGAAAAATTAGAACAATTATTAGAAAACTCTTATAGCCCATACTCTAAATTTAGAGTAGCAGCCATATTAGTAGCCAAAGATGGAAAAGAATTCTTAGGAGTGAATGTAGAAAATGCTTCTTATGGGGCGGCAATATGTGCAGAAAGAACTGCTTTTGTGAGTGCGATTAGTCATGGGTATAAACCACATGATTTTGAAGCTTTGTATATCATGGTAGATAGTCCTAAAATTAGTACTTGTTGTTTTATTTGTAGACAAGTAATTACAGAAATGATGGAAAAGAATAAGAAAGTAATTTGTATGAATAACAGTGGTGAAAAAAAAGAATTCTTAGTCGAAGAATTATGTCCTTATCCATTTGATGAAAAGGATCTAAAATTATGAAAAGTGGATTTGTAAGTCTAATTGGAAGACCAAATGTGGGAAAATCTACTTTACTGAATGAAATCGTGGGAACGAAAGTTGCCATTACATCTCCAAAACCTCAAACGACAAGAAATATCATACAAGGAATTTACAATGATAATGAAACACAAATTGTATTTGTAGATACCCCAGGGATACATAAGCCAACACATAAATTAGGAAGTATTTTAAATGAGCAAGCTTATTATAGTATCAATGATGTTGATGTAATATTATTTTTGATAGATGTTAGTGAAGAATTAGGACCAGGCGATAAATACATCATAGAGCGGTTAAAAGAAGTACAGAAGCCAGTATTATTAATATTAAATAAAATTGATAAAATACCAAAAGAACAAATTTTAGAAAAAATTGTGGCTTATCAAAAACTATATGATTTTAAAGAATTTATTCCTGTATCAGCTCTAAAAAAAGATAACGTAAATGATATCATAGAGACATTAAAAAAATATTTGCCTGATCAAATACAATACTTTGATTCTGATACTGTTACCAATCAGTCATTACCATTTTTAATTTCTGAAATGGTAAGAGAGAAAGTATTTTTATTGACAGAAGAGGAAGTGCCACATTCTGTTACTTGTGTTACAGAAGCAATAGAAAAGCAAAACCAAGCATTTCATATTCATGTTGCAATCATTGTTGATAGAGATTCTTTAAAGAGAATTATTATTGGAAAAAATGGCTCTATGATTAAAGAAATTGGAGTCCAAGCTAGAATTGACATAGAAAAAATAATGAATAAGAAAATTTATTTGGAATTATTTGTAAAAATAATTCCAAAATGGAGAGATAAAGAAAAATATTTAATAGAATTTGGATATTATGATTCTTTAAAGTAATTTGTATAAAATAATTTATCTTGTCTCACTATAAAAATAAGGTGAGATTATGAAAAAAGAATTATTGTGGGAATTATTTAGAACAACAGGAAAAATAGAATATTATATGAAATGGAAAGAAGAGGAGAAAAAATAATATGGAAGTAGTAGTTGGAGGAAAATACAAACATTTTAAAGGAACATTACACAAAGTAATTGCGATTGCCAAACATTCAGAAACTTTAGAAGATATGGTAATCTATACTCATGAAGACACAGGCGAAATATGGGCAAGACCATATGATATGTTTTTATCAAAAGTAGATCATGAAAAATATCCAGAAGTAGAACAAGAATATCGTTTTGAGTACATCGGTGAATAAGAATGATTGAAAAAGTAGAAGGCATCATTTTGAATGTGAAAAGTTATGGAGAAACTAGTAAAATTGTGAATGTTTTAACGAAAGAACATGGTATTATCGGAGTCATGGCAAAAGGCGCTAAAAATATGAAAAGTGATTTAAGAAGTGTCACAGATAAGCTAACTTATGGCTTTTTTCATATTTATTATAAAGGAAATAAATTATCAAGCTTGACTAGTGTTGATGTCATCAATCCATATCGAAATTTTAAAACAGACATTACAAGGATCAGTTATGCGAGCTTTCTATTAGAACTAACTGAACAAGTTTATAAACAAAATAGCAATGATAGAATTTTTGATTTATTAATAGAAGGACTTACTAAAATAAATGAAGGTTATGATCCAATGATTATTACCAATATACTAGAACTCAAATATCTTTATTTTTTAGGTGTTATGCCTGTTATTGATGCTTGCAGTATTTGTGGAAGTAAAGCTTCTATTGTAACACTTTCTAGTATAAAAGGTGGATATGTATGTAGAAATTGTTATACCAATGAAAACATGGTTAGTAGTAATACCATCAAATTAATTAGAATGTTTTATTATGTAGACGTTTCTAAAATTACAAAATTAGAAGTAAAAGACCAAAGCAAAAGAGAAATCAATGACTTTTTAGATGAATATTATAGTGAATATACAGGACTTTATCTAAAAAGTAAGGAATTTTTAAAAAATATCAGCAAAGCAACAATTAGTTAGGAGTTTATATGAAGGAGTTTATATATTTAACCTGTCCATTTACAACTTTAATTCTCTGTCAACTTATTAAGTTTGTGACAGAATCTTGGATGGCAGGAACATTAAAATGGGGAAGATTATTTAATGGAAGTGGAGGAATGCCAAGTAGTCATACATCCTTTACCTTTTCGTTAACTGCATTAATTGGACTAAAAATGGGATTTGAAACCCCAATCTTTGCACTTGCCCTTGTGTCTTCTATTATTGTTGGCTATGATGCTATGGGACTTAGAAGAGAAAGTGGAAAACAAGCAGCAGCAATTAACCAGATTTTTGATGAGGTTTTTAGTAGGGATTCCGAATCTGGAATGTTTCATTTAAAAGAGCAAGTTGGGCATAAACCATTAGAAGTTTTTATGGGAGTATTGCTTGGAATTAGTATGGCTTTACTTTTTTCGCATATTTGACATCGGAAGATGTTTTTTTTATGTTTCTAATTGCAATTTATTTCATACAATGTTACACTATAATATAGGAAAGTAGATGATAGAATGGAAAAGAAAAAGGTAAAAGATACAACAAAAGAAGACCATTATGTTGAGATAGCTGTAGGGTTTAAAATTATATATAACCAAAATCAGTATTTGGCATACACCGAAGTTCCTAAGAAAAAAAAGGATATTCGTTTGGATATTTATATTGGAAGAGTTTCATTTTTAAAAGATCAATACTTGTTATTTAAATGCGAAACAGAATCTGAAAGACGCCAAGTATTTTCGTATTTTAAACAAGTATTTTCAGGAGAAGTAAATAATGAAATTGAGTTTGTTGATTTTAGTATGATTGAAAGAATGAGTATTGTAAGTTCTGACTTGTTTGAAGAAAAAATGGATCAATATCCAAATTTCTTTACGCTTCCTAAAAAAGAAGAGATAGATGCAAATATTACACTACCTAGTTTTTTAATGAAAAAAACTTCTAAAATAAAAGACGAGCCCGAAGAAATACAATTTGTAGGCAATAGTGATGAAGTATTAGAGTCAAATGTAGAAACATATGCTTCATCTGAAGCTGTATTACCTGAACAAAATATAGAGGTAACACCAACTCCAGAAGAAATAGTAAATACGAATCAAAATATAACTTTAGAAGAAATGGTTCCAGTAATGCCAAATGTGCAAATAGAGCCAACAGAAGAATTAGAGGAGAATATAGTAATAGCACAAGAACCAAATACTATAATAGAAAACAACGTGCCATTAGAAAATGCTGCTATATCAAATGAATTGCCAATAGTAGAAGAGCCTAAACAACAAGTAGAACCTACAGTAATATCAACTCCAACTGCAGAAATAGTGACACCTATCAATAATACAGTAGGAGTTCCACCAGTAGAGCCTACTTTAAATCCAGAAGAACCTGTTAAATTCGAACAAATCTATGATGGTAAAAAAAGAAAAAAAGAAAAGAAAAAGGGAAGAACTAGTATTGTAATATTGATGATTATTACATTATTGTTGATCGCTTCTGTTGCTGTTATATATGTATTTGTATTAGAGCCACAAATGCAAGAATCAAGTCCAGATATTCCAATAAAAGAGCCAGAAAAACCAAAAACATCAAATTTGGTGTGTACGATAGAAAATAAAGAAGAAAACAGTTTGGAAAGTAAGACAATTACATTGGTATATGATGATGCAACTAAAAATATTATCAGTTCCAAAGAACACTCAACTGTAACAATGTCAGATGCCGATATTTATGCAGAAAGAAAAGCAATGATTAAAATATTTAGTCAAGAATTAAGTAATACAGAAGGCCAAAAATATACTTTTAAGTATGATGACAAGAAATATATTTACCAAGTCTTTATTGACCGAGATTATGAAAAAGCAACTGACACAGAAAAAGATGACACATGGAAATTAACCTTTGATGAAGCAAATGAATATTATTTAGAGGAAGGCTATACTTGTAATGGTGTGAAAAAAGAGCCTTCAAATGAAAAGAAGTTAACAAGTACAACAGGAAATCATATAATAGATTATAATAACTGGATTGTTACTTATGAAAAAGCAGTTTTATCTGATGATAAAGAAACCCTTTCAATTACATTAAAAGCTAAAAATAATGGTTTAGAGAAAAGAGCATTAAATGGAGAGTTAAAACTGTTTGATAAAGACAATCAGAATGTTAGAAAAGTAAAACTTAATGAGCAAATTGCTTCAAATGAAACAAGCACAATCATTATTGATATAAAAAGCAAAAATGAAAACCAAAATCCAGAATTAGGAAGTTTAGAAACAATAAATTTAGAAGATATTACTCAATATCTAATTGAACTTTATCGTTAAAAACTATTGACGAATGAAAAAATTATCGGTAAAATATAAATAATCAATGCGATGACTGGCTTGGAAACCAAGAGCAATATAAGATAAGCTGATTCTCTTAGAATAAGTAAGGTGGAACCGCGGGGTAACTCGTCCTTACATTCTAAGAGAATTTTTGTTTCTCATTGATAATAGAAAAGAGGAGATTATATGGAAAAAGTAACAATGGATAAGATTGTAAATTTGTGTAAGCAATATGGATTTATCTTTAAGGGAAGTGAAATATATGGTGGACTTGCAAATACTTGGGATTATGGTCCACTTGGGGTAGAACTTAAAAACAATGTAAAGAAAGCATGGATGAAAAAATTTGTTCAAGAGAGTATTTATAATGTAGGAATGGATAGTGCCATTTTAATGAATCCTAAAACATGGGAAGCAAGTGGACACTTGGCGACTTTTTCTGATCCGTTAATCGACTGTAAAGAATGTAAAACAAGACATCGAGCAGACAAATTAGTAGAAGAGCATAGCGGAATAGAAGCAGGTGGCTGGAGCAATGAAAAACTACTTGATTATATTAAAGAACATCAGATAGTTTGTCCAAATTGTGGTAAATTAAATTATACAGATATTAGACAATTCAATTTAATGTTTAAAACATTTCAAGGGGTTACAGAGGACGCCAAAAGCACAGTTTATTTAAGACCAGAAACAGCGCAAGGAATATTTGTGAATTTCATGAATGTAGCGAGAAGTATGAGATTAAAAGTACCGTTTGGAATTGCACAAGTTGGGAAAAGTTTTAGAAATGAAATTACTCCAGGAAACTTTACTTTTAGAACACGTGAGTTTGAACAAATGGAGTTAGAGTTTTTCTGTAAACCAGGAACCGAATTAGAATGGTTTCAGTATTGGAAAGAGTATTGCTATAACTGGTTGCTCAATTTAGGAATGAAAAAAGAAAATATCAGAACACGTGACCATGAACAAGAAGAATTGAGTCATTATAGTAATGCTACAACAGACTTTGAATTTTTATTTCCATTTGGTTGGGGAGAATTATGGGGAGTTGCAAGTAGAACTGATTATGATTTAACACAACATCAAAATGTTTCAAAACAAAGTATGGAATATTTAGATCCAGAAACGAATGAAAAATATATTCCATATGTCATTGAGCCAAGTTTAGGAGCTGACCGTGTTGTACTTGCTTTCTTATGCGATGCTTATCGTACAGAAACGTTGGAAAATGATGAAATTAGAGAAGTACTATCTCTTCATCCCGCATTAGCACCTTATAAAGTTTCTATTCTTCCTTTAATTAAAAAGTATCATAGTGAAAAAGCAATGGAAATCTATAAAACTTTAGCTTCTCATTTTATGATAGCTTATGATGAAGCAGGAAATATTGGAAAAAGATACCGCAGAAGTGATATTATGGGAACACCTTTTGCAATCACGATTGATGACAATACGTTAAATGAAAATACAGTTACAATAAGAGATAGGGATACAATGGAGCAGATAACTTTGAAAGTAGATGAAGTGGCTTCCTATATTGAAGAAAAATTGAACTTTTAGAAGCATAAGCTTCTTTTTTTGTTAGAACTTAAGGTTTTTTCAAACTTATCTTATATAATTCTAATGAGCAGGAAGAAGTATTTGACAATAATAATGATATCTATTATAATGTAGATGACTCTTCCTGATAAGGAGGAGAATCATGCAAAACTGTATTCAGTCATTCAAAAATAAAAAAGATATAAAAATTTATGGATTACGATATGATACTATTTTTAAAAATATGTTTCAAAAAAAAGAATATTTAAAACAGTTTTTTAAAGATGTTTTTCAAGAAAATCTAGAAGATTTTTGGTATATAGATAAAGAATTATCAAAAGAAAACAAAAATCTACGATATCGAATCAGTGATTTGGTTATTAAAACAGAAAAGAGAATTATAATTGTAGAACTTCAAAATAAAAATTTAGAAAATATTGAGCCAAGAAGTAAAATGTATATATCAGGTTTTTATATGAGACAAAATCCAGGAAAATTCTATGAGCTTGTAAAACCTGTAGAACTATATTTGATATTAAATTATCCCTATCAAAGTCCAGAAGTACTGAAAGAATATGAAGAAATAAATAGAAATCGTGATGAGCAATTTGGAAATTTATCGAAGATTAAAATATGGAACATTTATGAAGCATTGAAAAAAAGAAATGGGATAGATTATGATTATGCAAGAATATTTAACTTGGATAGATTAGGAAAAAAAGTAGTGACAAAAACTTTATTAGAATTAAAAGAAAAGAAAACATTTCAAAGTTTTATAAAGAATATTAAATATTATAATATGGATTATAAAATATATCAAAAATTGAAGGAGGAAGAAAGTATGGAAATGAGCTTTGAACAAGCCACATCAATGATAAAATATCATGCGGAACAGAGAGGAGAAAAACGTGGAGAAAAGCGTGGAAAGAAAGAAGGAATTATGGTTGGAAAACTAGAAACTGCCTTTTCTATGCTAAAGAAGGGGATAGATTTGCCTTTTATCAAAGAGATAACAGGATTAACTGATAGTCAGATTAAAGAATATGCAATGAAAAATGAAAATTTAAAATGATGAAGAAAAGTATCCGACTTAGGATACTTTTTCTTGTTCTTTTTTCTATTGTATGCTAAAATGAATTTAGAATAAGGAGTGGTAGCAAGTGGAAGATACAAATTATTTTAAACGTCAGTTAACAGATCGAGAAAAAATGGTTTATTACTTTGAAAAATATAAAGAAGCTTTAACTTGCAAGCGTGAAAATGAGGCCAGTAAATTTCTTCATTTAGCAAATCACTACTTAAAACAAAGTCAAATTATAAAAGAAGAAAAATCGGAGTAAAAGGGATGAAAAAGGGGAAAACTACAATTGAACAATTAGTACATATTTTAGATGATGAATCATTATGCAAACAGTTATTAAATCTAGACGATAATTGTTCTTTTTTTGGTGATGGTATGAGCAAACAGTACTATTTAAATGAATTTGAGCGATTACTCAATAGTACAGTCTTTATCATGAAAAAAACAAAAAATTTTAGTTATTTGCCGATTACAATGAAAATTTTAACAAGATTTTATTTAGAAAAAATGAAAGAAAATCCATTTCAATTTTATGAAAATACAGCTTGTAGAAATTTGTTAGATTTATCCAAACAATACCCAAAAGAATTTAAAGCTTTTCAAAAATTTTTGAAAGAAATTCATTTTGAAGAAGCTGCTGATGATGTTGGAAGATTTTATCACAAGCAAATGAAGAAAAATAGAATTTTAAATGATTTTGAATTAAAAGATTTATTAAATTATTTAATGATTTATAAAAATAGAAAAATGCCACACCATTATCTTCGATATTTATTTTTTGTCATTTTTGAAAAAGATAGAAATTTAGATTTATCATCTACAATGTATGCAGAATTATTCCGTTTTTTAATTTTAGATTTGCTTGGACAATTAGGTTGGGAAGAAACCATTCATGTTGTAACACTAGAAGAAAAGAAACCATTTATTTATCAAGGACCAGATATTTATATTAATGAAAGTGTTATAAAGCCAACATTAGAAGGAAATATGCTTTATTTTGCTTATTTGTTTGATTTATTTGAAAAAAGATATAAATATAAGTCTTTTGCTCATAATAAATATGAAGAGATTAAAAGTAAAAAGCAGTACATGATAAAAGAAATTTTAGGTGCCAGTTTTTTCTATGAAAACTATTCTTATTTGAGTATTGAAACTGAAATTGTAGATCAAAGTTTGATTGATCGTCTTCGTTTTTTTGAAGAAGTGGCGCCCACTCTTTATAAGGAAATTATAGAAGATTATGAAAGACAGATTATAGAAGCGATGAAGGGGGAAAATTCATCTAATGATTCTAATCATCTTGTTTTAACACTAGAAGATTTAACTGACCAGACTATTCTGTTATCTCCAGAAATTATAGAAAATCGTCCTTTTTTAAAAATGGAATATCAGATAGATGGAAGAAAAAAGAAAATTATAGAATTATTAGAAGCTTATGAATCCGAATTAGAACTGATCTTTGAAGATGAAGATAGTGAAATTTTGGCAAACTATTATGAACAAGTTATTTTGCACATACCTCTAACGATATCAAAACTTTCAGAGGAATTTATTTGCTTACTAGAATATAAGCCAAGATTGCCAAGAACAGACTGGTTAATCAAGCGAATTATTAAGGAGCATTTTGTAAGAGAAATTAATAAAAGTGTTAGAAATCATATCATTACACATAGTGAACTAGAAACGCTTCTTTCAAAGTTTAATGATTACATGGCAAAAATGTATGAATTGGAGCAAAAAAGAATCAGTAAATATTTAGCAAAAGATCCAGAGCAGTGGAAGTTCTATAACAATCATCTAGAAATGCTTTATAGATCTGTTAGTTATCTCAGTAATCCAGATTTATATGAAAGTACTTATCTTAACTTAACACAAGTATTGGATATCAAAGAAGCCAAAGCAATTCAGAAAAAAGTTTTGAAGAATAAACTCGCAAACCAAAAAGTTTATATGGCAGTACTAAGCATTTTGATTTTAATTTTTTCAATTTCGCTATTTTTGTTAGGAAGGATTGTTTGGCAGTATTGGAGTGCTTCTGATAGTTATGGAAAGATCCAAAATCAAATTGGTCAAAGCAAACCTTTACCAATCATCAAACCAGATCCAGATAGGACTGAATTTCCAATTAATGATGATATTCCACAGGTGGATTTTGAACCATTGTATGAAATTAATGATGAGATTGTTGCTTGGATTAGAATTGATGATACAGAAGTGAATTATCCAATCACAAGAGCAGAAGACAATGAATATTATTTAAAACATTTATATAATAAAAAGCCAAATGTAAGTGGATCTATTTTTATGGATTATCGTGCGAATCAAGACTTTAGTTCAGATAATACAATTTTGTATGGTCACAATATGCGAAACAATACTATGTTTGGGTCTCTCAAAAAATATAAAAAAGAATCTTATTTTGAAGAACATAAATATATATGGCTGATTACTCCAAAAGCAACATATCAATATGAAATTTATGCAGCGTATGAATTTGATTCTTCAAAAGAAGCCCATATTATTAACTTTAATAGTGAAGAATCATTCCAAAAGTATTTGGATGAAATAAAGAAAAAAACCATTCTTTCTAGTGAATTAGAAGTGGGAACAAAAGACCATCTTTTGACACTTTCAACATGTACAGATGTAGAACAAGATGAACGCTTTACTATCGTGGCAAAAAGAGTAATGACTTATATAGTTCCAGAAAAAAATGTGTCAAATTAGAAAAATGTCGAATTCTCTGATTGACATTATGAAGAATTTGTTAGATAATGGTAATGTAAGATAAGGGAGAGTGTTTTATGAAAAGAACAATAAAAATGATGAGCTTTTTCGCTATTGCATTTTGTTCTCTATGGCTTGGAGCAACAAGTGCAAGTGCAGCAAACTTGAAAATTGATGTAATAAATGGGCAAGATGGAAGTGGAATTGACTATGGAACAATTACGACAACAAAAAACAGTTGTACAGTAACACCAGCAGATAGTAGTTCTAGTAATATTATTACAATCAAGAGTGGTCAACAACTTTATGTAGAAGTAAATCCAGGATGTACTCAAACATTTCAAGTAAATGTAAACGAAGGGTATGAAATTGACACTGTTTTAGTAGATCGTCAATATGTACAACCATCTGCAGATGGAGTTTATACTTTTTCAAATATTACAAATGCAAATAGCTTATTGAGTACTGATGTTGCTGATGTAGCACATTCATTATGTATCAAATATAAGAAAAAGGGTGCGCCAAGTAGTCCAAATACTGGAGATGTAGCTTATGTATTCCCACTAGCTGGAGCAGCACTTTTATCATTAGGATTAATGATTGTATTAGTTCGTAAAAATAAAAATGTAAAAGCTTAATCAAAAGAAGAGTTATACAAATAGCTCTTCTCAGACTGTTGACAAAGTGGTATATTCAAAAAGAATATGCTACTTTTTTTATCTT
>CANEDJ010000026.1:0-19446 GCA_947426265.1 uncultured Mycoplasmatota bacterium
GACAAAAAAAGTAGCATATTCTTTTTGAATATACCACTTTGTCAACAGTCTGAAGCAAGCAGAAAATTCTACTTGCTCTTATTTATCCTATTTTTACACTATCATGCCAAATAATTTCTCTTATAAAATCTGATTGATAATTGATTTGTTTTGGACACATAATATAAACTTTATTCTTTGTTCTTGTAAGTGCCACATAGAAAAGTCTTCTTTCTTCTGGATAATTCACAAAACTTTTCTCTTCTTTATTTCGAATAAATTTTATAATATTATGATCTTCTATTTTACTTGGAAATCCATAAGTATCATCTAATACATTTAATAATACAACTTGATCATATCCAAGCCCCTTTGCACTATGAACAGTTAAAAATTCTAATTTCATATCTGGCTTTTCTTTTAAAATAATAGAGTCATAAGATCCTTTTTTAAAATATTTAGAATTTAATATATTATCAATATCTTTTTTGTATCGCCCTAAAAGTAAAACTTGATGTTCTGGATTTTCTTCATAAATTTTTAATAAGGCTTCTCGTAATTGTTCTGGAAGATTGTTTACCTCATTTTCTAAATCTTCATCATATTCTACTAATTCTACTGGTTTTTCTAAATGTTTATCTGACGATAACTCTTTTTGAAACTGTTCAATATTTTGTCCAACAAATTCTCCTGCTAAATCAATCAATTCTTGACTATTTCGATACGTTTTTGTGATCTTTACAATTTCTGCATATCCCATTGATTCATAAAATTTCGTAAATAATTCTACATCAGATCCTGAAAATGAAAATATTGCTTGCCAATCATCTCCTACTGCTACAATTTTTGCATTAAATAAATCTGATAAACGCTTTGCAAAATGGTAACGTTGCTCAGAAATATCTTGATATTCGTCAATAATTACGTATTGATAATTTAAATCTTTATATTGTTCTTTCAATGTTTCCATATTATGATATGCAAAATTAATCATATCTGAAAAGTCAATTTGATTTTTTTCACGAATGTCTAATTCATACTGCAAATAGAAAGCTCTCATAACTTGAAGCTGCTTTCTTAATTTTTCATCTTCTATCTCCTTAATCATTCTTTCTAAATCTTCTTTTTGATAGTTTTGTTCTTTAAACAAAGTAATAAATTTCATAACCAAATGTAGAAAGTTAAAAAATAAAGAATCTTCTGAAGTCTCCATTAAGCGATAAAACAACTCTTTATCAGTACGCTTATGTTTATGAACATATTTTTCATCTAATGCTTTAGATAATTCTGGAAGATAACTTGTCTTTTCCTCATACTGACCAAATAATTCTATAAAATCTGTCTGATACTCATTATGAACTGCTCTTTTTCTAAAAATACCAATTCGATAATCATTATCATAACAATTAATTTGATTGTCTTTTCCCAGTTTAGCAAGTCCATAATATTCAATATAAATAGAATCTCCTCCATCATGAACTGTAAAATCTGGTTTATAGGTTCTATTATAGTTTAATTTTTCTGGATATAATTCTTCATAAGAATAATTAATATTATTTTTGTATAAATAGTTAGCAATTTTAACTTCACCTTCTGATTTTACATATTCTCCATTAATAGTTTTATTATATTTCATTCTACTTCTTGTTCTTTTTACTACTTCTTTTGCTAAATCGTTTTTACATTCTTCATATTTTAGTTCAGTATAATAATTCCAATAATCTTCAAAGTTTTCATACTCTAAACATTTTTCATCAAAATGAATTTCTTTTGGGAAGGCCTCCATCAATGATTTTAATAATTGTTTATCTGGAAATACAATATTTTTTACATAACTTGCCAATAATTGATATTGACCTGCATTTCCTATAATAGAGACTTTTTCTTTTTTTATTTTTCTTATGAAATCGGCACCTAATTTGTGAAATGTTAATACAGATACTCCAAGCTTAAAATCTTCATTGATTCTCTCATCTAATTCATCAGCCGCTTTATTGGTAAATGCTAAAAGAATGATTTGCTTTGGATCTACTTTTCTCTTTTCTACTAAAAATTTTACTTTAGCAGCAATCGTTGTTGTTTTTCCACTCCCAGCTCCAGCAATTACTAAAGAATAATCTTCATCTATTAAAATTGCTTTTCGTTGTTCTTCATCTAATTTAATATTTGAATCTACTTCATCAAACATATGGTCAAAATAATCTTTATATTCCTCTAACTTTCTTTGAACAAATTTTTCATTATGGCCATCTATCATTTGGTAACCATTTTGACTTAGTTCCTTCATTCTTTGATAAATTTCTGAGTTTTCTTCAACATATTTTGAAAAGTTTTGAAAATAATCTTGATACTTATCTATAAATTTATCATATCGTTTTTTAGAAATATATTGATCCTGATTATTTAAATCATCAAAGTCTTTTAAACAAGCTTCCATGCTTTCTGTAATCATTTCTACCATATGATATCACCCTATCCTACTATTAGTAGTATAACATTTATAAAAAAAGATGTAAATTGATAGATAGAAAAAATGAGTTTAGGAAGTGTAAAATCAAAGTGGTAATTACATAAATTCAGCACCTGGCGATAGTCAATGTGTAACTATTTTATTTTTTTATATTCTTTATATAGTTCATCAACTATATATTTCAAAACTTCTTTTTGCTCATCAGTAAAATTAACATTTGATTGTATTAACAATTTCAATGCTAATTTTTCAAATTCATCTTTAGTCATTTTACATCACCTACAGCATTTCAAAATAATCATTATCGATTTTTTTAATATCATAAGAATAGTTGATTTGAACACCAACATTGTATTCAATCATTAACTTTGTTAAATCTTTTCCATTAATTAAAATTATCGTATGAGATAAATTATTTGCATACTCTTTTGCTTCTTTAGTAAAATCAGATGTTGTGATAAATATTCCTTTATTAGATTTTTTTGCTGATAATGCTCCAACAAATTTTTGCAATTCAGGTCTGCTTACATTTTCATTCCATCTTTTAGCTTGAACATATATTTTGTCTAGTCCTAATTTATCCTGATTTATAATTCCATCAATTCCTTCGTCACCTGATTTTTTTGTTACAATATTAAAATTATTATTTGGATCTCCATATCCCATTTTAGTCAAAACATCCATAACTAACCTTTCAAAATAATATGGATCTTTTTCTAATATTATTTCTAACAAATCATCAGCTAATTGTTCATTTATTTTTTTGTAAATCTTGTCTATTTCTTCTTCTGGAGTATTATCATCATTCTTTTCATTATTGTTAATAGAAATATTTGAATCATTATCTATGTTACTAAATGAACGGTATTCCTCGTATTGTGATAACAATTTTTTATCAATTCGTTTTGGTTTGGTTTTTAATAGTGCTTGTCCTCTACTAGTAATTTTATATTCTCCTCTTTTTACTGTATTTAATAATAAAGATTTTTTTAAATAAGTTAAAGACCAATACACTCTATTAGCGACTAGCGTTTGTTTGCCACTTGGAACAGTTAATTTTATATCATTATCATCTAATTTAAAATAATTTATTGCTACATCCATACATTCGCTAGTAGTATGAATGTTATTATCAGAAAACAAGTTCAAAACGGGTAACATAAAACTTTGAAATTCTGGTACTGCCATAAAACCACCTCTCAATATAATTCTACCACAATTATTGTTATTATTTAATGAAAATGATAAAATATATAACAAATTTATGGAGGTATATTATGCTAAGTTTTATTTTAAATAATTTTATATTTGATTTTATTATTTGTCTATTAGTTTTAATTAATTTTATCTTAACAACTATTATAGATCATAAGCAAATAAAAAATGATTTATATAGTATTAAAAAAATAAACATTGTTTTAAAGTGCAAATTAACAATTATACTATTAACATTAGTAACGTTTATGGTATTCATATATAACAAATTTACTAATTATATAAACTTAATAATTTATTTTATTATTCCTTTTATTTTTCTAATTAAAAATTTATATAATATGTATATGAAAAAACAATCTTTATCAATTGATAACAAATATTCTATATTATGGTCTGCATACATTTTTATTGTATTCTTTTCATCACAAGCAACACCAATTTATTACAAATCATTATCACCACTTAATCATGAATTTAAAGAATTTCTTCTTATCTTATATTTATTAACAAAAATAATATTATTTGTTTACATGTTCTTCACCAATATTGCAATTTTGATTTCTAATATTAACATATTAAAACCAATAAAATTAACAAAAAAACATAAAACTGTCCAATATTACAAGATTAAGGATTATGATTTTATTTTGTACAAAAAGTATAAGCATATAGGTCTATTTATAGTAGACTTTATAATTTATTTCTTACTTTGTGTACCAACAATCATTTTGAACTTATTACTTGTATTAATCCTAAAAACTATTTCTAAATTCAAATGTTTTTTTAAATATATTATCTACAAAATGTATGACTTTGATAGCAACAATAATAAAATAATTAAAAAAATTACCAATATATCTATAATCACTGCTTTTTCTATGGTATATATAATTATTATTATAAATAAATCAATATTTATATCTCAAAACATAGTTGACATTTATAATTTCATATCAACAGTAATATTAATTCCATTTATTTATGATAGCATTAAATCAAAATAATGCTATTTTTTTATAAGTAGTTTATTATTTATGTATTAACTTCTTCCCAACTTGGAAAAAAGTTTTAATTATTCAATATACTAAATTTATATACTATTTTGACATTTCTATCCTTGTCGATAATAATTTTGTCTATTAATGCTTGTAACAGTTCCCTTGATGGATTTTCAATATCAACAAGTTGCTTTATTTTATCTTCATATTCTTTTAAGTCATTTTTATTTACTTTCTCTTCTTTTTTATTATTTCGTAATTTCTCTATTTCATATCGTATTTTATTCAATGAATTTTCTGTATCTTTTGTAATTCTTATGAAAGTTTCTTCTGAAATTACACCTTTAAACTTATCTTGATAAAGCATATCTAATTTATTTACATATTCTTTTTCTCGTTTTTTAAGTTCATTAATTTGTTCATTAACTTGATTATCTTTCTTCTTACTATTTATTGCATCTTTAGATAACTCAGTAATATTTAAACTATCTATATATTGCTTGCAAGTATTTTTAATAACTTCTAGCAAAGCAGCTTCAAGTTTATCATATGGACTAAAATGTGGTTCACACATTCTTCTTCTAGGATCTCTTGAATACCTATTACAGTTAATAGTCCAATAATTATGATTTTTTTTATAAGATACTGTTAAAGTATTACCACACTCTTTGCAATATAGTGAGTTTTCAAATAATCTCTTATCACGATTAGTAATATTAGATTTAGTGGTTCTTTTAACATTATTTTGCACACTTTCAAATATATATCTATCGACTAAAGCTTCATGAGTATTTGGAACTACATCCCAATTACTCTTAGGTAAAGCCTTTTTCTTTTTAGATTTATAAGACACTTTAGTCTGTGTACTTTGAACCATATCACCAACATACATCTGATTCTTTAATATCTTTTTAACAGAAGAAATAGTCCACATTTCATTATACTTACCTTTAGAATTAGGATTTTTCCTTTTTAAACTACCTGGTGTTTTAATTTTATTATCATTCAAATAAGTAGTTATATTAGATAACCCAACTCCATTACAAGCCATTTCAAATATCTTCTTAACTACAGGTGCATATTCTGGATCTGGTATTAAGTGTCCTTTATCTTCTGGATCTCTTAAGTAACCATAACTAGGCATACCACCTATAAACTTACCATTCCTTCTCTTATCATTTAGAACATTACGAATTTTAACAGAGTTTTGTTTACTATAATAATCATTACAAGCAAATATAAATGTTGATGAATCATTACTAGCTTGATTAATAGCATTATCATATCCTTCCTGCATAGAAATAAATCTTATTCCATTTTCAGGAAAGAAATTTTCTACATAATAACCAGTTAAAATATGATCTCTGCCTAATCTAGACATGTCTTTAACGATAACTAAATTGATTTTCTTACTTTTAATATCATCAATTAATCTTTGAAATCCAGGTCTATCAAAGTTAGTACCTGAATAACCATCATCAACATATTCATCAATAAAGACAAATCCTTTTTCTTTTACATAATTCATTAGTATATTTCTTTGATTAAGGACACTCTCACTATCTGATTCGTAAGATTTTCCTTCATCTGCTTCAGATAATCTTATATAAATTCCTGCTTTATAATATTCTGGCATCTGTATTAAAGTGTTATATAATTTTTACTCTCCTTCCACTTTGTATAACAAATTAAAGCCACTTAAAGTATAACACATTAACTTAATTACATCTATGATGTCAGACATTATTAATCACACTTTTTATATATTTAGATACCAGTTCTTTGAAATTAGGAGAATCATTTTTAAAAGTTTCAGTTATATTAAACATAAGCCACCTCATTTAAATTTATGACTTGTTTAAACATATTATTTATTCAATCCTCCTTTATTACTTGAAATTTTTTAATATATCTTCTAATTCTTTTACTTCCTCATCTGTCATTTTTTCTGATTCAATTTTTATGCCATGCCAATATTCATTACCTTCATCATCAACTGAATAAATATCATTTAATATATCTTTTTTATTATTTTTATATTTATTATAATGGTTAAAATTATTTTGAATACTAGCATTAACATTTTCTTGAATACTTGTTATTCTTTTCTTTAATACTTCAGATAACCTAATTATTCTTTTTGAATTATTTTTTTCACTATTATTGATTTCTATATCAATATAGTTATATTTTGATAAACTACTTATACTTTTTGATATTGTAGGCTTAGTACAGTCGAATTTATCCATAAAATATCTGTTAGTAGGCCAACAATATCCATTTTTCTTACATAGTGACACTATTTCAATTAACAATACTCTTTCTAAAAATGTTAATCTATTATCTCCTAATACTGCTTCTGGTATTACTAAACTTATAAAAGGTTCAATATCTTTTATCATTATCTTTCCAATATAAGATTATCAAATTTAGTAGTTCCATTATATCCTCCTTCCTTTACCAGTATTTCTAGGAACACGTAAAAAGAACTGGACATATCAATCCATAGCAAAAACAAGGGAATATTATCCAATCTTGTTTGTTGGAATCAATATGTACAGTTCTATATGAACTTTAAATTATAGATTATTCACCTATTACTTGTGTCTAAATACTACATGACACTATATGTTTATATATTTCATTAGTCACATTCCCAAGTGACTACAATAATTATATCATCAATTAATGTTATTTCAATAATTAATTATTCGACGAAATTTTAATTGATTCCATCATTATTGTTCTTTAGTTCTTCTTTATCATCAAACAACTTATTTACATCAGTTTGTATATCGTTAAAAAGTTTTACAATATTTTCGTAAATTCTTACATTCTTTTTATAATCTGTAGAGGTTTCCTTATCTATTTCATTGATAATAGTATAATTGATCTTTTCATCAAGTCCTTTAAAAAAATTTTCATAAAATTTTTGTGAATTAAACAGCATATCATCTAAACTTATTTTAAATAATTCATTATTTTCATTGTCTACTAATAATAATTCATTTCCCTTATTAATCATTTTCAGTTGTTTTATCATATCTTTTCCACCTCTTATTAATTGTATCAATACCACCATCAATACTGTTAGCGATTATATCAATAATATTACAGTCATTATCTTCATATTCTAATGCTCCATATTGTATATCAATTGTATCGCCTTTCTTTTGAATTGCGATAACATTATCGACATCTAAATTAACAATAAACTGAGGATTATGTGTAATTATAATTATTTGCCTATTAGATCCCATTTTCTTAAAATTATCTAGCAAATATTCTTTGATTGCACTTTGAGAAACATCATCTTCTGGTTGATCTATAATATATATACCATCCATAGATTTTTGATTCGATAACATATCAAAGTATATTCTAGAATCAAATCCATTCGATAGTTCGCTATAAAGATCTTTATCGTCCTTTAAATTAATCACGTTTTTACATTTAAAATCTTCATCTAATAACTTTTTTATTCTTTTCTTTAAAAATTCAATTGGACCTTCACTATCATCATTGTAATCTTTAATTTTATCTATTAATATTTGCTCATCCATATCTTCGTATAAAATTAATTTACCTCTAGTAAAGCATTTTGAAAGAATACTATAAAAATATTCATTTGATATGCTTTCAATCTTAGTTTTAGCTATAAACCTATATTTCCCTATATTCGTATAAGAAACAGGTACAGGTTTATTTTCAAGATTTGGAACATATTCCTTGGCCATTCTCTCTAATTTAATTAAGTCAACTAATGTAAATTTTAATGTAGATATATTGTTAGTATATATATCAGTTTTTTTATCACTATCTGATTTAATATTTGTTAATGTTTCATCCAAATCATTAACTTTATTGATAATTACATCAATTATTGAATTTTCAAAACTATCTTTTTTTCTACACTTTTCATATTTCTTTGAAATTCCAACAACTTCTTCATAATGTAGTTTTAATTTTTCTTTATCTTCTTTAAATAGGCTATCTAATTCAATAAGCTTAGTGTAACTTGTTTTCAAATCATCCAATAAATCAATTAGTTCCTTATATTTTGATAAATCCAATTTATTAATATTATTGTCAAATGATAAATTATCAACATTATCCTCAATAACTAATTCAAATGATTTTAATTCACATTTCTTTTTTTCATAATTGATTTTCGAATTTATAGATTCAAAATAATTTAAAAAATTGCTATCTAATGCTGCACGCAACAATTTTACATTGGGTTCACTCGGAAAATATTTTGCTAAAAATGTTTTTCCTTTTAACTTTCCGTTTGTAAAATTATCTCTTATCTCTCCTTGTTTATCAAATCCAAAAATATCACTCTCATTTACTTTAGTATTAATAACAATATTATTTGTTTTCAAATATTTTTCGTATTTTTCTTTTAGAGTAGGAGATATTTTTTTCCAATCAGTTATTGCATTAACTAATAGTGACTTTCCTATTGAATTATCACCAATTATTACATTAATACCTTTTGATAACTCTATATTTTTTTCCTTTCCATTTGCTATATATTTAATTTCACTTAAATATCTTGATGAAGGACTAAAAAAGCTTGGATTAAGACTTATTCTTCTATAATCCGTTATTGACATCACTAAACCTTTAAATGTTGGCAAGCATTTTAGATAAGTATATGGATAATCATCAATATTATCATTTTTATCAATCTTAGGATATATGCTCCAATCATGACAATCACTTGATGTAATAAATTTGACATCACTAACAGATGATATTTTTTTCATTTTTTCCATATATAAATTATTAAAAACTTGATTTTTCTTATTTCGGAATTCAAAAGAATCAAAATAATCAGCAAATACTAATTCCTCAAAGGTTCTTTTTCCAAGTGTCGAAACATCATTTTCTTTCATATCACCTTTACTTAATGGCGAATTTTTTTGATGAGCAATTAAAACTACATTTAATCCTATATTTTTCAAAATATCTAAGTATGTTTCTTCTTTATAAGCTTCTTTACCATCTGCATCATATTTAGGTTTGCCATTACTATCCACCAATAATGAATTAATTAGCTTTAACTTTTCTTCAACCATATCATCAAATATAGTAATTATATGAATAACTTTTGAATCGACATCTCCTTTTATATACACAGAGGCCTCAAAACCAGGAAGAACTTTTTGTATATTGTTCTTCTTTTCTTCTTCTTTTAATTTTTTATATAATTCAAAATCAAAATAGTCATGATCTGTTATAGCACACATATTAACTTTATTTTCATTTAGTTTATATACCAATTTATCTAAATTTTCTAATGTATTATTAACAACTTTATCTCCATCTTTGTGTTTAGAAAAACTCGAATGAATATGTAAATCTATTTTTAACGAATTTAATACTATTTTATTATTCATACACTACCTCCACTGCTTGAAAATATACGTTATACCTCGTACTAATTTTTATCCTTTAACTTTCCTGTTGCTTAAAACACCCATTGCCATTTATTACATCAATTATCGCAATAATAATCTGTATTATATTCATTTGTCCATCAAATAATTGCAGAATACTTCCATAATTAGTAAACGGATCTTCATTTAAAATACGTTTGTCTATTACCCCATTTTTCATAATATAATTTTTAATTAGGTTTAGAAATCTTGTTTGTTCAACATTTAGTTCGTTATCATTTTCAAATTTAGAAAATTCTCTATCTATCGCTTCCTTAGATAAACCAACAGTCTTTCTTACCAATAATACCAATGATTCATCATTGTAGTTTATCTTATATTCTGCTTCGTTTGAATTTAAATCAGCAAATAATATTTCTTGTAATTTATTAATTTCTTCAGAACTAATTCTTTCATTATTTCTAATTTTATTAATAATTTCATTATCCATATGATTTTTCAAATAGAAATTAATTTTTTTCTTATAATCAGATAAATCCTGTTGTTCAATTTTTCTATCATCATGTTCAACTATATTAATATCATCACTAAAATCAGTATAAACATCTTTTCTAATTCTTTTTGGTAAATACTTAATTAACTCTCTTAACGAATCTCTTATTTCATCAATTTCAAAAATATCTGCTTTATTAATATAATCCTCTTTTAGCAATTTTTGAACATCATCTTTTTTATCTGCAATTTGTGGTATATTCATTAATCCTATAAGACTTTCTCCTATATGGGACAATCTACTTTTTTCTCTTTCGTATCTCATATTTAACATTTTTGATAATTCTATAGATAACATTAAGCGATCAAATTGCTTTGCAGGTTCATCATTGTCATTTGACATAATTAATAAAGTTAAATTATCCTTTATCTCCTTAACCGCTAAGTCAGTTAAATTATTCCAATTCACAACATCTTTATATTTTTCCACATATTGTATTTTTTGCTTAACATCAAACTTTAAAGTATTAAGCGATGAAATAGTATCAACAAGTTGATCTAATAAAACATTTTTATACCACAAGTATTCATTGTCATTTAAGTAATCTACTTTCTGTAATTCTTTTAATATATCCACTTTTAATTGAAATATAAATTGTGATAAACTCATTCCAATTGTAGATTCTTTGCCCTTTGGATTTTGATCAAAAAACTCAAAATTTTGACAAGCGTCAAATATATAAAATTCTTTTTTATCTTTACCCCATCCAAACAAATCTGGACATAATCTAGTTCCTCGACCTATCATTTGTAAAAATTTAACTTTAGATTTTACTTCCTTAAAAAATACTAAATTTACTATTTCAGGAATATCAATTCCAGTATCTAACATATCTACTGATATTGCTATTTGTGGCATTTTAGTACAATCAGAAAAATCTTCTATAAGTGATGAATAATAATTTGTATGAATATCAATTACTCTAGCAAAATGACCACTATATTGAGGAAATAATATATTAAACCTTTTTTCAATAACCTCAGCATGTTTATGGTTTTTGGCAAATATAATAGTTTTACCAAGCTTATCATTGCTTTCCACCTTTAATCCCTTTTCCATCATAACAGTCAAAATTTTATCTATTGTATCATTATTAAATAGCCAACTATTTATATCAGATGCTTTTACAGAATCAACTATCTCCTCATCTTCAGCAAATGTATCCTCAAACTCTTCTTTGTCTTTATCTGACAATTCATCATATTTAATACCATCTCTAATAAAACCAGTAGAGCACTCTATTGTATGATAATCAACTAAAAAACCATTGGCGACAGCTTCTTCATATTCATATGAATAGGTAGGTACATTATCTTGTAGCTCAAATATTTTATAAGTATTTTTATCTATGTCACTTCGAGGTGTAGCTGTTAATCCTAATAGCAATCCATCAAAGTATTCAAATATAGCTTGATATTTTTTATAAATACTTCTGTGAGCTTCATCTACTATAATTAAATCAAAATGACCAACTGTAAATAGTTTCTTACCATCTTTGGTTTTTATATCATCAATTGCATTCATCATTGTTTGATAGGTAGAAAACACCATTCTTGCATTTTCTGCATTTTCTTTTTCAGTAGTCAAATTAATTGTAGACAATGATGGAATTAATTTATTAAAGCTCTTTTTAGCTTGCTTTACTAATTCTGCTCTGTCTGCTAAAAACAACACATTCTTAATCCAATTTGCATTTTTTAGCACATCTACTATAGAAACTGCTGTTCTTGTCTTACCTGTTCCTGTAGCCATAACTAACAATCCTTTTCTTTGATGATTATTCAAATCATCACAAAAAGCTTTAATCGCTTCCTGTTGATAAGTTCTGTTAGTAATATTATCATCTATAGATATATTCTTTAAATCCTTTTTTAAAGTTCTTCTATCTATTAATAATTGTAATTGTTCTTGTGTATAATAACCTGATACTTTCCTATATGGATAATTACAATCATCCCACATATAAATATCAAAACCATTGGTAAAGAAAATTATTGGCCTTTGCCCGTATTTGTTTTCTAAACAATCAGCATACATTTTAGCTTGTTGTTGTCCCACTCTAGCATCCTTAGATGTTCTTTTTGCTTCTACTAAACCAACTGGCTTACCATTTGCACCCATTAAAACATAATCAACAAAACCATCACCAGAAACATTTGGCATCCCAGTTACAGGTAACTCCTCAACCAGATTTTTATTAATCTCCCAACCAGCTATTTCTAAATCTAAATCAATATATTGCTTACGAGTCTTAAATTCCGATATATCCCTAATATCATATGGAATAGAACTTTCTTTTTGTCTTCTAATTTTTGGAGTATCTTTTCTTAATGATTCAAATTCTTTTTGTAGTTGTTCAATTGTCTTCTCATTTGCTTCTAATCGCGCTAATAATTCTAACTTTTCTTTTTCTAATGCCTTATTATCTTCAGGATTAGAAACAATGGATTCATTAAATTTATGTTCGACATAATTATCACAATATAAATATGTAATCCATAATATAAAGTCATGTAAATTCTTTAATGATAATAATGATTCTTGCTTTTTTATTTTTGTATTACTATGTACTGCTTGATTACCAAGTTTTTGAATATAAATTATCTTTTTCAATAAATTGGTATCTATAATATTTTTGAAGTTTCTATCATGAATTAAAGTCGCTAAAGTTTGTTGATAAGGTATTTTTAAATCTCCATCAACTCCATATACCCATTTAATTCCCAATTCTAAAGCTTTTCGAGACATGATAGCACTAGTTGTTGCTGTTATAGTTAAACCTTTTTCGGCCTCAATACAAGCATTTTTGATATCAATCAATCTACTATCACTTATAAAATCAAAATTTGACATCATCAACCAACTCCAAATTTAATAATTACAATATAATTTTACCATAAATTCGACAATTTACCTATAATTTCCAATATTTTCACACTTACAAATTTCTGTTTATCGATCTGTTCTACTATTTGAGCAAACTTGTTTTGTAATTCAATTGGTGGCACAATAACATCTAACTCTGATAAAATCTGAAGGTTTATATTTTTCTGTGCAACTTGAGTAGCTTTGCTATCTATTATCTTTTGAAGAAATGAAAACCAATAATGAATAAAAATGCTTTTAACTTTATCATTTGGATTAAATCCTACAATACTATCTGGAAAACATGCATCAAAATTTAATATTCCTGTTTGTGCTATATTGGCCGCTATAGTAATACATAAAGTACCTTTAGGCCACATTTTACTTTGTTTTAATCCTAATTCAGAATATGTTGAATTGTAAGTTTTAATATATAAACCTGAATTTGACACATCACCAGTTTGAATTAAAGGATATGATCCATTTAACAAGTCAGTAGCATTTCGTGGTCTATGTTTAGATACTCCTCTACCAAAATCTCCTAATTCCGGAAATTTATATAAATTCCATCCCTTGCTATTTAATACAGGGTCTCCAAACATCTCGACAAACTGAGATTTGAAATGTACTAGCAAATATATTTATGATGAGATAATTTAACATTATTTTGATTAACCATAGCATATTGTAATGTAGTATCTATCTTTGCATGTCCTAATAATCTCTGTACTTGTTCTATTGGCATTCCTTTATAAATTGCTTTTGTTGCCATAGTTCTTCTAAATTTATGAGGATGAACTCTTTGAAGTTCTAAATCTCGTCCTAATTTTCTTAATCTTATTTCTACTCCACTAATTTCTAATCGGTCATATGGTGAAAGCAAACTAACAAATAAAGCTGGATTATCATCATTTCTCATTGATAAGTATTTCTCTAAATGTAATTTAGTCCTTGCATCAAAATAAACTTCTCTTTCTTTACTACCTTTACCAAATACTATACACGATCTATCTTCAAAATTAATATCATTTTTATTTAATTTAACTAATTCACCCACTCTCACTCCTGTAGAAGTTAAAAAATCTATTAATGCTAAATCTCTTATTTCTTCACAACTATCTCTTAATTTTTCTATTGTTTCATCTGAATATGTCTCACGTACTACTTTTGTTGTTTTAATTTTATGTATTCTTCTAATCGGACTTTTTATAATATAATCTTCATCTTCAAGCCAGGAAAAGAAACTAGACAATATTCTTCTAACATTATCTATAGTAACTTTGCTACAATTATTTTTTTCTTGATATGATGTTAAATAACTCCTTAAATCGTCAGTATCTACAGTTTTGATTTCTTTATTTATTTGGTCTAACATGTTGTCTATTGTTGTTTTGTAATAATTTAGTGTTCTTTCTGAACATCCTTCCACTTTTTTTGATGCAATAAATAATTCTGCATAATCTACATCAGCCTTTTTATCCTTTTCTACTTCAATCACATCATATTTATATAAATTATATTCTAAGACTTCATTTAATTTTTCTAATTGATAATTATTTAAATATGAATTCATTTCAGAATTAATTGTTCTAATTAAACTATTCTTCATATATATATAAATCCCCCCTTTTTAGAACGAAATATATTATAACATAGACATAAAAAAGAGCATTTTTATCCAAAATACTCTTGCATTAACGACGACTTCATTTCCTCTAAATGTTTTAAACTCTTTTCAAATTCAAATTTCTGTTTATCGATTTGTTCTACTATTTGAGCAAACTTATTTTGTAGTTCGGTTGGTGGGATTTTTATAGGAAAATCCCATAAAGAATGCTTAGTAATTGTTTTTGTTACTGCACCATTAATATTATTATTTATGTACTGCTTACCTTCATGTGAATTTATATATTCATATAAATATCTTGTATTAATATTCTTTGAAGTAACCATAATTTGATTAAGTCCTAATGTCACAGGCAAATTTAACTTAGGCATTATATAATTCATTCCTGCACTACCTATTTTACAAAATATAATTTCATCACCATAAACCTTTGACTTACTATAAAATTCATAATCCTCTTTATTAATATATTTTACATCTTTTTCAAAATCACCACTATTTAGATTTGTAAATCTAATTACCATAGCATAATCTTTTGTATCTGTCATATTATAATGTTCCATAACTACCGCATTAGCACCATTAGAACCAATGTCTACACATCTTTCCATGTATTCCTTAAATTGAACGTAAGGAAAATCTTTATTTCCAAACATCTCGACAAACTGAGATTTTATAAGATTATTACATTTATTTATTTGATTTTTCCTAAGTTGTATTAAGTTACCTATTTTATCAAATTGATCTACAATTTTTTTTTGCTTTTGAATATCTATAATATCTACATTCATTAATAAAAATTCATTTTTATTTAAATGTTTTAATCCTGCACCTCTAAATAATTTATTAATTTCATGAGTTTTACTCATTAAGTAATAGTATAAATATTTTGTATTTAATTTATCTGTATTAAATACATAACAATCTGTTGAATAATTAAATTTTCCATTTACATAATGAATCGAAAAATTTCCACCAGTACTTATTACTATAGCTTCTTTATCACAGATATAATTATTTAAAAATTTATTAACTAATGGGCTACATGTATATAATGGGTACTTTCCTTTTTCTAAACCTTCTCCAGCCTTAATAGGAGATTTATTAAATTTGTTGATAACTTCTTTTAAAATCATAATTTACCTCTTAAATTAAGGTGATTAACAAACTGAGATTTGACTAGCAGTTCTAATTTATTAATTTGATTATTTTTCAAGTTAATCAAATTATCTATAATTGTTAATCTCTCTATTATTTTTTCTTGCTCAACTATTGTTGGTATATCCTTTATTATTATTTTATCCAATCCTTCATTATTTAGTGCTTTTTGTGTTGCCCCTGAGCATAATCTGTTTTTTTGTGCATTAAATGATTCTGAATTTAAATAATAATACAAATATTTTTGTATAACATTGTTAGTGGGTTTTAAAACATAGAATCCAGTAGAATAAATATTATTTATATTATCAGTATTAGCACATAATGTTTTTATAGTATCTTTCATTTTGGCAAATAAAACATCACTTCCATCAATCTCCACATTTGCTCTTGATGGTTTATTTTCATAAGATACATTTTTAAAACTTGCTATAGCATTATTTATGACATCACCAGTTGCAACATATTTTTTTAATCCCTGATATTTCTTTACGGATTTTCCACCAATTTTACAAATATCTAATAGTTTCATTATAACAACTCCTCTAGTTCTTTAAGTTGCCTTTGAAATTGTTCTTCCATATCCATAATTTGTTTTAATATTATTTTTGGATCTTCGTATTTTATTTTTTCTTGAATAATTTCTTTATATTTATTAATTGATAAATCATAATCATTTTTTAGTATCTCTTCTTTTGAAACAAAGAAGGACTTATCAGTTCTATGTCTATTTTCTTCAGCAGATAGATTATTATATCTTTCTATAATATCAGGAATATCATTTTCTTTTATTGGTACTCTTTTTTTATCTAAACTAAATCCATCTGCCATCATATCATAAAACCAAACTTTATCTGTTCCACCAGTAGTAGTTTTAGTAAAAATCATTACAGCGGTTGAAACTCCTGCATATGGTTCAAATACTCCGCTAGGCATAGAAATTATAGCTTCTAGCTTATTATTTTCTACTATTTCTTTTCTAATTGCTTTATGCGCATTACTACTTCCAAACAATACGCCATCAGGTACTATACAAGCACATCTACCACCTATTTTTAGACTTCTTAAAAACAAGGCCAAGAATAATAATTCTGTTTTCTTAGTATTGCAAATCTTTAATAAAGAAGGAGATATTGTTATTTCATCAATAGATCCTTTAAATGGTGGATTTGCTAATATTACTGAATACTTTTCAGTATCTGAATTTTCTCCTGATGCGGAATCTTTATATTCGATATTTGGATTATCAATTCCATGCATTATCATGTTCATTGCACTAATACTTAGCATAGTATCATCAGTATCGAAGCCATAAAACATTTCATTATTAAAGTGATATTTTGTGCTTTCACTATTAAATATATCTGGATAATTTTTTCTTAAATATTCACTTGATTCAAGCAAAAAGCCTCCTGTACCACATGCTGGATCACAGATTGTATCAATTGGAGTTGGTTTTATTAATTCAACCATCATTTTAATAATGTGCCTAGGAGTCCTAAATTGACCATTTCTTCCTGCAGTTGCAAGTTTAGAAAGTAAATATTCGTAAATATCTCCTTTGGTATCCCTATCTTTCATTGAAATAGAGTCTAGTTTTGTAACAACTTTTTCTAACACTAGAGCACTTGGAACCATAAACATTGCTTTTTCCATATATTTTGAAAATGATGAATCTTTTCCTGCTTTTAAATTTTTAATAAATGGAAATATTTTAGTAGTCATTGCGTTAAACATTGCATCTGCTGATAAATTTTTAAATTTACTCCATCTACAATCTTGATGTTCTTCATCAAATATTCTATTAAATTTAACTCCTAATAATTGTTCTGTTTGCTCATTATTAGTCTCTACCTCATCTAATCCTTTTATAAACAATAAATATGTAATTTGCTTAATTACAGACAACGGATCTGTCATACCGCCATTTGCAAAATCTAACCATATTGCATCTACTTTATTTTGAATAGATTTTTCCATATTTAATTACCTCCTATACTTAATTTTTCTAATTTTAGATTATTATTTTTACCTAATAACAAATTCTCATAAAATTTAATTAAATAACTAATATCATCTTTTATATTTAATTTATCATTACTATAATTGCTTCTAACTAATGCATTCCTAAAGTATTTTGAATTGTCTTTAAACAAAGAATAATTAATATTGTATCCTAATTCCTTTAAATACTTAATCATAAATATTGCTGTTGTCCGAGTATTACCTTCCATAAAAGAGTGTACTTGCCAAATACATGAAGTAAAATTAGATATACTTATTATTTTATCTGATGCATTTAACTTTTTATAATCTTCTTGTCTTTCATCTGAAAAATCATAAATAAGATAATCTTTAATTCTATTATAACCACAGTATTTTACTGTATCACCATTTAATATTTCTTCATCTTTTGAAATATTAACTTCTCTAAATTTTCCAGCAAACTTATAGACATCTTTAAATAGATAGTAATGAACATATTTATAAAAATCAATTGTTAAAAAGAACATATTATTTTGTAACATTTGCATAATTCTTAATGATACAAAATCACACTCATACTCATCTCTATAATAACCATCATTTAAATCATTATAATATTTCTTTAGTCTGTTTTCTAATTCATCAAGTGATATTTCATTCTTAATATTTAATTTCACTAAGTCTTTCATATATTCAGAAGGTGTTAAATTATCAACCTGCTGTAGTCCAATTGCCATTTCCCATTTTGATTCTAAATCAGATTTGTCACTTCTTATTTCTATGTATTCGTTTACCTCAGAGTCTAAACACTGCTCATTCATTACTTCACCTTCTTTACTTAGCAAGTATTGAAAAGTTCCTCCCACAAGCACTTTTCGCATATTATAGGAATACTCTCAATCCCTATACTGTTACTAATTCTAAATTTAATTCTTTTATAAAATCGTTTAATAAAAGCATTATTTGATTTACTTCGAGATTATTTGCATAACTATTCTTCTTCGAATAAGAATTCCAATTTGCTTTTATTCTGTCGCTATCTATGATTGATTTAACAATTTCACTATAATCATTTAAGTATTCAAAGGACTCTCTTTTAGTAAAAGTATTATCAATTGCATCTTTTAATATATTGGATTTATGTCAAGTTTTTAGACACGAAAAACTTTAGTAATTTAAAATTAAGC
>CANEDJ010000027.1:0-19186 GCA_947426265.1 uncultured Mycoplasmatota bacterium
AGCAACTGACTCTTAATCAGTGGGTCTAGGGTTCGAATCCCTAAGAGGACACCATTATAAAATTAAAAGCCTTTAAAAAGGCTTTTTTTGTTAAAACATTAAACTATTCTTTTGCTCTATCGTTATTACATTCAAATGTTATATTCCATAAATTTATCTTTTCAAAAACATTCCAGTTATGTAATTATTATTCTAAATATCTCATTACTACCTTGATTATAATCCATCAAAAAAAGCTCTGTCAAATTGGACAAAAAAAATCTAAAAATTTAGATTTTCTCATTACATTTTTATTCATCAGCTAAGCTATCAAAATATCCTTGAATAAAGACTACTGGTGTTCCCTTATCACCACTTCCAGAAGTTAAATCACAAAGGGAACCTATCAAATCTGTATATCTTCTTGGCGTTGTTCCTTGTGTTACCATTTTTCCTTTTAAATTAGCTTCCTTTTCTTTAATTGTTTTACAAATAGAAGCTTTTAATTCATCACCTTTTAAATCTGCATATACATTATCTGAAACATATTTTAGCTTAATTTCATTCGGTGTTCCTTCTAAACCTTTTGTATAAGCAGGAGATACCACTGGATCAGCAAGCTCCCAAATCTTTCCAACAGGATCTTTAAACGCTCCATCTCCATATACCATAACTTCTATTTCTTTTCCAGTTTTTTCTTTCAATTCTTTTTGAATTTTTTCTACCAACTCTTGTCCACTTTTTGGAAATAATTTTAATCTTTCTTCTGTTGATTTATTAGAACCCAAAAGTCCATAATTGGGATTAAATCCACTCCCTTGAATCGATTCCTTTAAAATGTCATCCAATCCATATACATTTGCACCTTTTTTTTCTAATAAACGTTTTGTTGTTTTTCTTGTATGAATATCACATGCTAGAACATCTTTTGTATAATCAAGAATAGCATCTGCATGATTTGAAAAAACAAAATCTACTTCCGCTCCTTCTTTTTCTACTAACTCTCTATAAAAATCTACATAATTAATTCCAGTAAAAGGATGAACAATAGAACCAAATTTCTCTAAATAAGATGTTTCATCTAATACATCTATATATGGATTAATCCCATAACCTTCTAATAGTTCCTCATCAAACAAATGGTTCCCAACTTCATCTGCTGGATAACTTAAAAGTATTGTTACTTTTTTACTTCCTCTTGCAATTCCTTTTAAAATCAAAGAAAAACGATTTCTACTTAAAATAGGAAATACAACTCCAACATGCCCACTTGGATATTTTCCTTTTATATCTGTTGCTACATCATCTACATTTGCATAATTTCCATCACTGATTGCCACCACTGCCTCTGTAATTCCAACAATATCGCGATTTCGAAATTCAAAATTTTCTGTTTTACTTGCTTCTAATAATGAATCAACCACAACAGACGCTAAATCCATTCCTTCCTTAATGATTGGGGTACGAATCCCTCTTACAACTGTTCCAACATTTCTCATATAACCCTCCATCTCTATGTTACATCTTTATTATAACAAAAAAAGGATAGTGAATACTAGTCCTTTCTAGTGGTTTGCTTCACCTGACAATTCTTCAATCGTTTTACTTTGTGCCGATAATAAAGCACCACTTGTCCAAGAAGATGTTAATCCATAATCAATATAAATTAATTGTCCTGACATATAAGAACAAATATCACTGCCAATAACTACCATCGGATATCCCATATCTTTTGGAGATGCTGCATAACCATTCCAACTTTTTAAAAAAATATTAGATATCATTTCTTCTCCTTCTTTTAAGTCTCCTTTTGGACTGGTAGAACGATTAAAGTCTTCTGTTAACCCTGTTGTTGTATCTCCAGGATTAATGGCATTCAATCGGATTTTTCTATCAATAAATTCTTTACTCATACATTTATAAGTAACATAAGATTCTAAACATTGTTTTGCAAATACATATGCGCTTGCAATTAATTCTGGATGTGCTTCATACCATTTCATCGCTTCTTCCCATGTAGGTAAATTGATTAACTCTACACATTTTTCATACACTTGTTGCCATCCAAATCCTCCTACTGATGAAATGTAAGTTACAGAACCATGGTCACTCATTCGTCCTAATAGCTTTTCTGTCATATATTTCTGACTATAAAAATTTACCTTTTGTACTAACAATTCTTTTCCTGGAAAAAATGCAATTCCGTGACATAAAAATAAAGCATCAATCTTATCTGGAAGCTCATTAATAACTCTATCAATTTCTTCTTTTTTACTTAAATCTGCTTGCCATGACTTTGTAACTGGTAAACAAACAGGATTGATATCAATAGCATACACATTTGCTCCTAATTCTATCAATAATTCAGTTGCTGCTTTACTCATACCAGAAGCAGAACCAGTAATCACTACATTCTTACCTTCATAACCAAATAATTTTTTTAAATCCATAAAAGCCTCCTTTATTATTTGTTACTTTTATTATAACATACTTCCAGTTTTCAACATACAAAAGTTTACAAAAAAAAGAAAACTATCTATGTCTTCTTTCTTCATCTCTTTTTTCCATTCCGTCCATAATAATACTTCTTCCAAGAAATTCTCTCTGAGCATTTACTAACCCCATAATATCTTTTGCAGTAAATCCTTGGTATCCTTTTACTTTTGGATTAGTATAAAGTGTTCTATCAGTTCCATCTAAAGTAATTTCTTCTATTGCTTGAGTAGTTCCTACAAAGGGAATAAGTTGATTATCAAGATTAATCGTATCAAAAGGTGCTACTCCTATTAATTGTCCAACATAAATTGTTTCTTTTCCTGCTTCCCACACTTTGCAAGATACAGCATCTCCTACTTTTCTACTTAATATTTCAAATTGTAAATTTAATAATTCTTCACTCATGTTTTACCCTCTTTTCCTTTTATAATATACCATATTCAGAAATAAGATACAAGAAAAAATGTCAAACTTGACATTTATAATTCTTTTACTAAATAAATCTCATTATTTAAAATATTTTCTTTTTCTTCTATTCTTGTAAAATTCCAACCACTTTTTACTAAATAAGAAAGCATATCTCGCTTATCATTTCTAGTTTTTATAGTTACTTTTTGATAACCTTCTTTTTTGCTCCATTCAAAGAAATAATCAAACATTTTCGTTAAAGCGCCAATTCTTCTATAACGATAATCCACTCCTGCTAGCCAACAATAAAAACTTCCATTTGCTTCTTTTTCATATCCAATCATATATCCAATTGGTTCTTGATTGAAATAAGCAGCAATCACTAGATGTTTCTCTTTTTGATATCTTTCTAGGAAAAAAGATGCTGGAGCATTTGGGTCATCAAATTCTACAATATTGGGATGGACTTTCAAAATATCTTTTATATCTGTTTCTTCCACCGTTATCATAATACACCTCATGTTCATTATAGCACACTTTTTTGTTAAAACTCTTTTTTCTCATAAATATACTTTGATAATATATAAGAACCTATCAATATTAAAATAGATACAATGATAATTAGAATCATACCATATTGTTCTAAAAACAAAATCATATCTTTAGGAATATTTATTGATTTCAATAAAATTGTGAATAATGAAACTCCTAAAAATGTAATTACAAACATTGCGATCCTACCTTTTTCATTGCCAAACTTAAAAATAATAGGATATGTAATAGAAATTAATAAAATAACTGTAAAAATTGATCCTCCCATTGTCCCAACTATTTCTTCTAGGTTCAACTGATTTCTAACCACCCCTATCACGACGGCTAAAATTGTCGCTACTGCAACAGAAATCAATAGTAAAATAATAGTTGTTACATATTTTGCACTTACAACATGTTTTCTGCCATTTGGAAGTGTTATAGCATAGCTATCCCATTTATTATATTCATCATAACTAAAAGTAGATAGAAATAATACGACACTGATAAAAGATGGTAAGAATGCTAGATTGATATCTTGAAAAAAGGCCATTCCAATTAACACAACTAACATAATACCTACTGCTTTCATATTGCCTTTAATTAAAAATAAATCTTTTTTTATAAACCCTAACATGATTTTTCCCCCTTTATCATCAAAACCATAAGTTCTTCTAATGTAATTTTATCAATCACAAAATTGGCATATTTTTTTGATAATTTATTTCTATCACCAATCAAAATTTCATATCCATATTTGTTTTTCTTATATTGCATGATATCTTCTGGCATAATCATAGAAAACTCATTTAAAGAACATTTTAAAATCCCATATTCTTCTAACAATTCATCTCTATCTTTGTGTAATAATATTTTTCCATTATCAATAAAAACAATTTGGTCTGCAATATGTTCTAAATCACTTGTAATATGAGTGGATAACAAGATAGTATGCTCTTCATCCTTGATAAAATTTAAAAAGATGTCCAATACTTCACTTCTTACTACTGGGTCAAGCCCACTTGTTGGTTCATCTAATATCAGTAATTTTGGATGGTGAGAAAGAGCGGTTGCTATTTCAAGTTTCTTTCTCATTCCTTTGGATAATGTTTTAATTGCTTTATCAAATGGTAAGTTGAAATCTTGAACATATTTTTGAAATAATTTTTCATCCCATTTTGAATAAACGGATTTCATGGTGGAATTAATGTCTTTGGCAGTTAACAGTTCAGGAAAGAAGGAATTATCTAGTACAACTCCAATTTCTTCTTGAATAAGATTGCTATCTCCAATTTCCTGTCCAAATAATTTAATACTTCCTTGTTCTTTTTTTATAATATTTAAAATAGATTTAATCAAAGTTGTTTTTCCAGCCCCATTTTCTCCAATTAGACCAATGATGCAGCCACTAGGAATTTCTAAATTGATTCTTCCAAGTTCAAATTTTTCATATTTTTTTACCAAATCTCTTATCTCTATTACATTTTTCATATTTCACTCTCCATTAAAAATTCTAGTATGTCATAGACTTCTTTTTTCTCTATTCCAAAACGTTCTCTAATTTCAATTACTTTTAAGATATGTTCTTCTATTTCTTTTTTGGCTTGTTCTTTTGCGAGTTCCATATTTTTTGGTGCTACAAAAGTACCCTTCCCTTGCACAGAAATAATATAGCCATCTTTCTCTAATTCATCATAAGCTTTTTTAATTGTCATAACGCTAATCTTAATATCAACAGCTAAATTTCGGATAGAAGGAAGCGGTGTTCCCTCTTTTAATTCTCCACTCATAATTTGGTCAATCATAGCATTTTTAATCTGTTCATAAATTGGAATTGGACTACTATTGCAAATAATCAGTTTCATATACCACCTCTAACTGTTATATCAACTATATAACAGTATATAACATTTGTCAATAAAAAAATTATCAAAATGATAATTTTAATTGTAATCTTCAAATTTTAAAGCTCTTTTATCAAACATGGATTTTCCATATTTCTCATATACTTGGTCAGCAGTACAAGAAATGGTTTCTTCATAAGAATAGCCCAGTTTGTTTAAGATTGGTTCTAATTCTTCTTTAGAATTTCCTTCTATTTCAAAATAAGTTGGAATTCCAGGCCATGAATCAATATCAATTTCATAACCGTCTAATAAATAAGTCATTCTTTCTTTTTCTTGGTAGCTTTTATAAGAAAACCCTAAGGCTTCTAATAATTCATTGGCTTCTGTGATACTTGGAACATCAATTTCTGTTTCTCGCAGCTGCTCAAAATTAGTATTATTATTTGCTAAGATATGTTTCACTGCGATGGTTGCTTTTCCATTTGTTTCTCTTACACGAATCCATTTTTTAGAATTATTGTGAAACTTTTTGATAAATTGAATTACATTCTCTTGATTTAAAATTTCTAAAAGATTTGGCTTTGTCATCAGTTCTGTAAAGCTTTTGCTACAAATGATTTCTTCTGCTTGTTTTCTCTCTTCTTCTGATAATAAATTATCTAGTTCAAAAAATAGCAGTTTTAATTTTGAAAGTGAAGTTTCATATTTTATCTGACTTTCTGGTTCATTTAACTGTATTAATAAGTCAATATACCTTCCATAAATTGTTGGCAAATCATAAGTATATAAATATTGCTTTGTCTCTTCTTTTTTTACTGCTTGTAGACTTTCTAATTTTTTTATAAATTCTTCTTTATTGATATCTAAAATTTTAATTTCTAATTCCATTTTTTCCATACTTCTATTCCCTTCTCATTTCATGATTTCATATAATACTTCTAAATCATCATTTATTAGCAACTGATATCGTTTGGTACTCATGATTTGATTTTGTTTTTCATCCAAAAATTCTATTTTGACTATCGTTTTTCCAGCTTTCTTTGGAATAAAGTGAAGTTCCAAAGAAATTTTATTTTCATTATGTTTTAAAAGGAACGTTTTTATTTCTAATAAACTAGGTTCTTCAATCATTATTTGATAGGTATTTCCATGTCCTTCTATTTGAATCATTTCATATTTGTTTTCTTTTATCAATTCTAGTCCTGCTTTTTCTAAACTTTCTATTGTAATTGGATATTGCGTTGGATTGTTTTTTAGAATTTCTTTGACCAAATATTTTTGATTATTTATCTTTACATAAACAGAATCGCTTTTCATACAGCTAAAGTTATAAATATATAATTCATCTTCATAAAAGGGTTCTAATGCATCAGCACAAGTAGAAGATTCATCTATAATTTGAATATGATTGTTTTCTAATCCTTTTAAATTTTTCTGATAAAGAAATTCACGATATTGGAATAGAAAATATAAGAGGAGAATTACAAATATAAATATAGCAGCTATTTTAAAAAGCGATTTTTTATTGATTTCATTTTTTCTGAGTAAAAAAATATTCTCAATTACTTTTTGAAGGGTTGGAATTTTTAAGATTTGGTACAGTGTAAATGCACCTAATACATTTAATATGACATCATCAATATCACAGCTTCCAGATAAAGTGAATAGTTGCAAGAGTTCTATTATAACCACAAATAAAGTAGTTGTAATCAAAAATACTTTCCAATTTTCTTGTTTTGGAAAAAGAAGTGGTAAAAAGAATGCAAGAGGCATTAAACAAATAAAATTACCAATTAAATTAAAGAATATGATTCTAGTAGAAAGCAAACTGTCAAAGTTACTAATATACCAAAGTATTGTTTTAAAAGGAATGAAATTGAAAGAATGATCGATATAATAATTCCATAATTCAGTAGACCATTTTGGAATGATTCCCCCATTTCTTCCCCAAGCAGGATCAAACAAAGTAAGTGTTAAAAATAAAAGGATATATAAAAACATAAAAATCCATAAATTGATTATCAATGGCTTTTTACTTCCTATGTTTTTAGATAATAGAACTCCTCCCATATGAAGAAATAAAACACATCCACAAAGGAGTATCAATCTTCCAACTTCAGATAATGTAAATTCGGGAGAAAAATCAAGTACAATATAAATCAACAATAGCGCTATAGCTATGGAATATAAAACAATACTGCTTGCTTTTTTTTTCATATTACTTTTTACGCGCTACTATAATTAACGTAGTTGGTGCTGCTTTTAATTTTCTAGCATCCCAATAGTTACTTTGATAGTCTCCTATTCCATTTTTTTCTTGCGGATTTTCTTCAATTACTTGTTCTATTTCCAATCCATTATTGATGATTCCATTCATAATTGTTGATATTTTTAAATTATATTGCATTAATTCTACTTTACTTGGCCCTTTGGTAATAATCTGTTTACTTTCATCATTATAGTTATGAGCAATCACTAATTTATCTTCTTCTATCTTCAAGCAATTAAAGAAAGGATGTATCCAACATAGTATTAACTTACCGCCTGATTTTAGGTATTCACTAGACAATTTTAAAGTTTGCATTGGGTCGGAACTAAATCCAAGACTATACAGTGACAATACATAATCAAAATATTCTAATGGCAATCCTGGATTTTCTTCCATAGGAGAAACAACAAATCTAGAATTTTCTATATTTAAACTTTCTGCATTTTTGATTTGTTCTTCTGAAATATCTAATCCCCAAATTTCATCTGCTCCTTTTTTCTTTAAATATTCCAGGCTTTTCCCAGAAGCACACCCTAATTCTAGTACTTTTTTCCCTTCTATATTTTTAAAAAGTTTCAACTTTTCTTCATTTGCCATAAATGGACCATATTCTGGTAAAGAGGTGTTAGAAAAAGGTTCCCCTTTTTTCACTAACGCATTCCATCCTTTTTTATTGATTTCACAAAAATCTTTCTCCATTTTGTTCCCTACTTTCTAAGTTTATTATACAATATAAGTTTTCTTATTCCAAGAAAAAACTCAAAATTATATTTGAGTTTCTATCAATTTTTTATTGTCTAATAATCGTTCATCATTAGGGCAAAGCTCTATTGCTTGATTGATGCATTCTAAGGCTTTCTCATAGTTTCCTTGATAATAATAACTTAAAGATAATAAATCATAAACGGTATGGTTCCAACTAAAAGGTTCATTGATGTAACTTTTTTGATGTGTTTTAATTTCTAAAGCTTTCCTACAATATTCTTCTATCAATTTCCAGTTTTGAAATCGATTTTCTAAAAGAGCTCTTTCAATATAAGCATCTCTTAAATAAGGTGCTTCTTCTATTGCTTTATCTAACCACATCCTAGCTTCTTCAAAGCGCTCTAGTGCAATATAAGAACGAGCGATAAAACGCATAGAAGCTGCTCTTTCATCTTTCCAAGTTGCTCGCTTTAAATTTAAATGTTTTATTAGAGTATCAATTGCTTCATTCCATTTTTTATAATACATATATTCTCTTCCTAAATAATGCATATTTCTATCATCTTCTGGATCTTCTTTTACAGACAATTCTAATAGTGGTAAATAATTACTTCTAGATTTACTTGCATCAGGGTAATGATTTAATGTTATATTTGGAATTGTTATCGTATGTTCTTCTCCTTCATAAGTAAGTACTTCATGCACAGGATGAGTCCATTGATACCCATTTCTTATATGCATTTTTTCAATGTAAAAATTAACTGCTGGTTTTCCATTTTCGTCGAAGCTCCAATTGTAATTATATCTTGCTCTAGTTGTATTTGAATTCCATACAGCTTCTAATTTTTTTCTCCATCCTTCTTCAAATACTTCATCTAAATCAGTACAAACACAAATGTCTGCATCTTCAGGTACCAATTTCAATGATTCATTTCGAGCTACATCAAACCTCCATGGGTCTATTTTTTTTACAGTCACGTTTACATTAAATTTCTTTAACTCCTCTACAGTATTATCAGTTGAACCTGTATCTAGTACATAAATTTCATCTGCCTCTTTCATTGAATTTATCCAACGGCCAACAAACTTTTCTTCATTTTTTGAAATCGCATATACACAAACTTTCATAAATCCTCCTATCATTATAATATATTAGAGTCATTTATTTTCAGTTCCTATATTGAATTAAATATTAGTTTTTGTTATAATGTTAGGTGAAAAAGCGCTGGAATAGCTCAGTAGGTAGAGCAACTGTCTCGTAATCAGTAGGTCGCGGGTTCAATTCCTGTTTCCAGCACCAGATTTGATTGCTACTCGAACTTTATGTATCAAGTTTTTTGTTGCTTTAATTTTATTCTTCTGTTATGATATAGAACAAATTAGTTGACTATTAGGTGGCGATTAAAATGAATCCTTATGAAATTATTAATATTTTTATTCAAAGTCATCAATTAGATGAAAAAAATCCAAATGTTTTGGGAATCATTTTTTATGGAAGTACCAAATATCAAACAAATAAGCCAAGCTCTGATATTGATTTATTAATTGTTACCAGCTCTCCTAAATGTTATAAAGGAGTTACTTATATTGATGGAATAAAAATCGAATATTTTGAAAAAAGTTTTGATTATCTTCTAAATCAAATATATGATATGAAAAATTCTTTAGATTCTTCTTTATTATCTATATTTAAAAATGGAAAGGTCTTATTTAGTAGAGATTATACAATTGAATATTTAACTGATGAAATTTTATCTCAAAATAATTCTTTAAATAAAAGACATGTTGCAAGTCATGGAGTTTTAAATGAATGGCTTGAATTTTTTGATGGAATCAGTATAGATAGTACAATGTTTCCTTTTGTATATCACAACTTATTAGAATTTATTAGAAAACTATTTCATGAAGAAAATGGATTTTCTAAATTACCAATCATGAAGGTTTATGATCTATACCAAGATAAGAGTTATGCAACTAAATTCTATTGCGCTGAACTCCCTCCCCAGGAATTTAGAAGTTGTTTTTTAGATTTGATAGCAAGTCATGATAACCCCTCCCGATTCCATGCTTTTCTAAAAACTATTTCTTCAAAAGAGGACTATAGTGAATCTTCTCCAACAGCATATCGTTTAAATGAATTACAATATAAAAGTACAATTGCTGAAACTTGTGTTTCTAAAGTAATTGCATTATATCAAGAGAATCATCCAGCTTCCTTGCACTGCTATTATATTGCTTTAGAAAAATTAAGAGTCTTATACTGTAATATTAATGGTCTCAATGAATCAATTCATCATTTTGGAAACTCCTATGATGCAGAATTTCTATCTTTCTTTCAAAACTGCATTGATAAAATAGACCCAAATAATTTGAGAAATTTATTTGTTTTTATTTCCTCTCCACTTAAAATGGATTATCATCATTATAAAATTTTAGAATATCATACATAAAAGTGGCATTAAAAATTTTATAAGTGTTTTTTTACAAGTTTACAATTTAAAGCAAATCTTATTATGAAATAAAAAATGATTCGGTTAAAAATCATTTTTTTCTTTTGCTATCTCTACAACATGAAATCCTAAAGCTTTTGCACGCTCAATACAACTATCATCATTAAAATGCATACAATAAACAGATTTTTTAAATTCTTCTGGTATTGCGTCTTTTAAGATTTCAATATATAAATGAACATTGCCAGGAAAATTCGCTGTTGTTGTATCTATATATAATTTATCAATTGGCTGATTGGCAATCAAGTTTTTAATTGTCTCCACTTCCCTTGTGTCTCCAGAATAATAAACAATTCCTTTTTTGGTAGTAAATAATAACCCATAACTCTTTAATTCATCACAATGATCTGTTTCTATATATCTAATTGTATCAAAAGTTTCATATTGTCCATCAAAACTTTTTTCATCAACATAGTGATACATCGATTTTGTACATCCAAATCCACTTAATATTTTTTCAATATTAGAAAAATGTTTTGCGTTTTTAGGTAAAATAATATTTAATGGTTTTTGTAATGTATAAAAAGAATAAGTGATCAAACTACCTAAGCTGCCAATATGATCAGAATGGGTATGCGTTACCATTATATTGATTGCTTCTATATGTTTTAATAAATTTTTTTCAATCAGTCTTTCAAATATATTTTCACCACAATCTATCAAAAAGATTTGATTGTTCTCAATAAAATAAGCAGAATTATTTCCCTCTTTTGGATTTAGTGATGCTCCCCTTCCTAAAAATTTTAATTCCATATTTTCCTCTCCTCTTACATCTAAGTTCAATTTCTATATTATAAAAATAATCAAAAAAGACTATATAAAAGTAAATTACTTTCAATTAGTCTCTTTTATAAAATGGATCTTGAACCTTTATTCAAAATACCAAGTATTTGCATATTGTTCATTTAATGATTTATAAAGTTCGTTCTCATCTAAATTAAATTGTGTTCCCTTTTTTGCTTTATTAAACCATAAATTAACAAATGATAATTTTTTATCCATATCATCTGCATACTTTACAATAATAGCTTCCAAAAGTTTTGGAGGTAAAGTCCTCTCTTGTTCATGTGTGATTGCAATAATGTGCAATACCTGATCTTTAAATTCTTTATCTATAGAATATTTTGATAAATAGGAATCTATAATATGTATACTTTTGTATGAATTTCCTAAAAATTCGTGACTATTTGATATGTAATCAGCTTGATTATTCATAAAATCAGAATACTCATATACTTTTCCAATATCATGCAATAAAGAACCAAATATAATTAAATCAGAATCCATTTTCAATCTTGCATACAAATCCATAATTGATATAGCATTTTTAGCTACACAATAAATATGACATAAGAGGCCACCTTTATAGTAATGATATCTATTTATAGAAGCTGGTTTACGCATTAATTTTTCTTTATAATCAGATAATATTTTTTCACAACATTCTTTTAAAGTTGGATTTTTAATTTGGTGAATTAATTTAATACATTGATCATAAATTTGCTCTAAATTTACATTTTCCATGAATCTTTCCTTTCAATTTTTATTTCATTTTAATATATTTATCTAAAATTTGTTTTATTTCATCCTTTATAATAGGAACTCCAATTGTATCACAAAAACCAATATTGATATAAGTGTCTTTTGTTTCTATATCTTTATGCTTTGTCATAAGTACTACTGGGATATTAAAACCATCAATTGTTCTTAATTTATCAAAAGTATGAACACTGCTCAGTTTTGGTAAAGTTTCATCCATCAAAATTAATTGATAACTTTCTTTTTTTCTGATTTTTTCTAAACATTCTTGTCCATTTGCTACAACACTATAATCAACATGAAATTTTTTTAATAAAGTAGATAGTTTCTTTTCGATTTTTTCATCTGATGTAACAACTAAAACGTGATCTTGATTTATATAAATGTTTTCGTACTGTTTAACTGCTTTTGTAACTTCTGTTTTTTTCTCTGTAGGAATTTTTTGGTCAATTACAACAATAAATTTTGTTCCCTTTTCTATTTCACTAGTTACAGTTATTGTTCCACCTATCAAATCTACTAAAGTTTTTATAAATACTAGATTTTTCTGACTGTCATCAATATCATGATTTTCATAAGCATCTATTTTTGTTTTCTCAAAAATATGATTTAATTGGTCTGCTGACATTCCTTTTCCAGAATCCTCCACTACAATAATTAAACGACACATATCATATTTAACAACCGCGTTTACATTAAACTCTATAAAACCATTTTTTGTATGAGTGGTCGCATTTTCCAATAAAGTACTTACAATTTGCTTAATTCTTAAGGAATCTCCACTTAAATATTCGGGAACACTTTGGTCATAACTAAAGCGTAATTCTACAGCTTTTTCTTTTAATTGAATTTTTGTTATTCGAGCTAATCCTCCAAATAAATTAAAAGGCTGATATTTATGATTTCCTATTGTAATCTTTCGATTTTCTAATTCAGATATATCTAGTACATCATTCACAAGAGCTAATGAAGTATTAGAAGAGAATTTAATATTTCTCAAACTTTCTTTAATAATATCTACATTACTTTCCATTAATGCCTCTTTACTAAGACGATTAATATCTTTTAATGGTTCTCTAAGCCTCTGAGTTACTTTAAATAAGAATAAAGACTTTTCGTTATTAGAATTTTCTGCATATTCTTTTGCTTTATATATTTCACCTAACATCTGAACATCTGGATTTTCTATTGTGAAATACATAAGAACAGTAATGAAAGCAAAAACTGAGTTAATAATAGTAATTCCCGGATTTATTTCTCGAAGTATCACTAAAAATATAACTAAAATCATTAATACAAATAATGGAAAATATTTCTTTTTAATAATTTTCTTTATATTTTTAAATAAACAAAATAATTCAAAAATAATACAAATACCACCAATTATTATGATCATATCTGCTGAAGGGCCATAAGAGTATACAAAATTTCCATCATTGAAATAATAAGTTGGAAAAACTAAAATTAATAAACTCGATATAATATAAATTGCGGCCATGATTAATAACATTCTTTTTTTTGTTTTTTTGTTTCTCTGCGTATTCTCTTCTCCAAAAAAAGAAATAAGAAATATATATGTTGCAAATAAAAGTTCCCAACTTAATAAGTATATGAGGAATGATTTATTTACAACAATATTTAAAATACTCAAAATATTAGAAACATCACTATAGAATAAAAATAAGTTACATCCTAATTCTAAAACAAGTCCAAAAATGTTAATTTTAAGCAATAAACTATATATTCTATTTTCCATGTTGTTCAGCTTTTTCTTTGAAACATAAACTATATAAACCATAGTGCTATATAAAAGACTACATATAATTACTGCAATTCCCATTAGCATATTACCACACCTCTATCATTCTATTAACATTATAACAAAAAAAGACTTAGGAAGTAAAGAACACCTAAGCTTTTTCTAAATTAAATTTCTTTTTTATATTGGTAAACTTTCGCAGTATTCCTGCTTTCTTCTTTTAATTTTTCATTTGCTTGGATTTCTAAAGTATGATAATCTAGTTTTCCAATTGCTGTAAGAGGGAAACTGTCACGAACTTCGTATCCAACTGGCTGACTATATTCAGGTAGAAGTTTTTTACAAAGCATTTCTAGTTCTGCTTCTAAATTAAAGCAAGTAATGCCATCTTTTAATGTTACAAATACTTTTGGTAATTTTCCTTGAACATGTTCTGTATCATTAATTCCAACTACCATACAAGATTCTACTGATGGATGTTTCATAATTACATTTTCGATTCTTGAAGGATAAACTTTAAATCCGTCATGACGAATAATAATATTTTTAATTCTTCCTTCAATGAATAACATTCCATCCTCTCGCATATATCCTAAATCTCCACTATGAACCCATATGCTTCCATCTGCATGTCTTTTTACCACTTTTGCTTCTTCTTCTGGATTTTCGAAATATCCTAACATTCTATTTGGAGTTTGAATTTGAACTTCCCCAACTTCTCCATAATCTAGTTCTTCCCCTGTTTCTGGATCAAAAATAGCAATTACACTATGAGGAAATGGAATTCCAACGCTTCCGATTTCATTAGCTTCATTTGAAACACAAGCTGAAACAGCCGCATTTACTTCTGACATTCCATATCCTTTATTTATTTTATATGGACAGTTATGTGAAGCTAAAAATTGGTTCACTTCTTCTTCAAGTTCAACTAGCATTGCATCCCCACCTACTGTTGGTGCAATAACATAAGATAAATCTTTCTTTCTCATTCTTTTACTATGAATTAATCCTTTATAATGTGATGGAACACCAGTCATATGATTAGGTTTATATTTGTTCATCAACTTATCAAACTCTTCTGGATTAAATTGAGGAATTAGAATTAATTCCATGCCACAAATAAGCGGCAAATGTAATCCATTTCCAATTCCATATGCAATAAATGGTGGCATTATATTTAACCAATTATGTTCTCTTTTAAAATCATATCCAGCTAATATACAATCAAGTGCTGCTATATTTACATTATCATTTGATAGCATAACTCCTTTTGGTACACCTGTTGTTCCTCCTGTATGAACAATAACTGCTGCTTTTTCTTGATTATATGGAGCTTCCATTGCTTTTGCATTTTTGCTTCTATCTATAAACTCAGACCATTTAGTGAAACTTAAGCTTTTTGTTAATCGATCTAGTTCTTTCTTGTTAGGATCTTTCATCGCCTCAAAAAACATTTTTGCTGCATATCCTAAACTAATTCCCAATGGCATAGAATCTGCTGGAGAAATTTGAACAACTTCCCTTACGGAAGTCTTTTCCTTTATTTCTCTAAATTTTGGAGCTGCAACATCTATTGTAAACAACAATGTACTATGTACCTCTTCTGCATAGTGTTCTAATTCTTCTTTACTTGATCTTGGATCTACCATATTGGAAATAGCGCCAATCTTACATAATGCATAAAATAAATAAATTGCTTCTGGGGTTGATGGCATTGCAATTGTAACAATATCATCCGTTTTTACACCTGATGCAACTAAAGCATCAGCAGTTTTGTCAATGTTTTCAAATAATTCTCCATATGTAATTTTTTTATCAAAATAATTAATTGCTACTCTATCTAAATATTGTTGATTATTTTCTTTTAAATATCGATAAATCGTTGTAGCTGGCAATTCATAATTTATTGCTTCTTCAGTATAATATTTTAACCAAGGCTTTTCTACAGAAGCCTTTTTTAATGTCATTTTTCTTTCTTCCATTCTCTTCTCTCCCTATTCTTTTGCCCTTTTTATTGCTTTCATTATATTAGCACACAGCATACCATTTGTCAAAGATTTTATTGCTTTTGTTCAAAACCGCTACGTTTAAATAATTTTTCCAAATCATAATTTGAATAAAATATGATTGTTGGTCTTCCATGTGGACAATTAAATGGATTGTCGCAAAGTCTTAAATCTTTAATTAATGCTTCCATTTCTTCCTGACTAATATTCATATTGGCTTTAATCGCCATTTTACAACTTAACATAGTTGCTATTTTCTCATTGAATTTTTCAATTGTAAATTCTTTTTCTTTCTCTAAAATGACATCAATAATTTTTCTAGTTGCTTGTTCTTCATAACTTTTTGGTAACCAAGTTGGATGTGCTTTTACAATAATAGAATTAATTCCAAATTCTTCTATTTCGAATCCCATATTTTCCATTATTTCAAAGTTTTCTTTTAAGATAATATATTCATTATTTGCGAGTTCCATTGTAAAAGGAAATAAAAGTGAAATACTGCCTTCTTTTGGACCCCCTAACTTCTTTTTATACATTTCATAATTGACTCTTTCTTTGGCTGCATGTTGATCAATCAAATACATTCCTAAATCATTTTGACAAATAATATATGTTCCATGTACAAGTCCAACTGGATATAAGTCTGGAAGTCGCTCTTTTTTTTCTTCTACTTCTTCTGGATGTTCTAATATAATTTCTTCTTGGTCTTCCACTTTTTCTACAAAATCAGAATTCATTTCTAAAGTTTCTTTGTATTCAGGTTCTTTTACTATATCAAACTCTAGTTTCTGTTCTTGATAAATTGGTTTTCGAATAGATTCTACAAAATGATTTGGTTTTGGTTCTTCTTTTTTTTCTTCTAAAACAACTTCAGGAATTAAAGTTTTCTTATGAAGAACACTTTTAATGAGTGTCTCAATTAATCTGATTAATTCTTCCATTTTGCTAAATTTAATATCCATTTTAGTTGGATGAATATTCACATCAATCAAGCTTGAATCTACTGTAATATTTAGTACTGTAATTGGATATCGATTGTCAGGTTTAAAGGAATGGTATGCATCATTGATAACTCGATTCAATTCTGTATTTCGAACAACTCTACCATTTACTAAAGTGACCATATGATTTCGATTGGCTCGATGTACTTCTGGTAAAGATATAAATCCTTCTACCATATAGTCATCGCTTTCTCCTTTTATCTCTATCATCTTTCTAGCAACTGTAATTCCATAAATACTTTTGATCGTTTTTAATAACATTCCACTTCCATCTGTATTTAATAAGTTTGTTCCATTGTTTGTCAAAATAAATTTGATATCTGGATGAGATAGTGCTAGTTTATTGATATATTCTGTAATACTTGCAAGTTCTGTATAAAGGCTTTTCATATGTTTTAATCGTGCTGGTGTATTATAAAATAAATCTTTCACGCACATAATGGTTCCTTTTCTTGCTTCACTAGGAGATACTTCTAATACTTTTCCTCCTTTAATATGAACATAGGTTCCGACTTTTCCAATAGAAGTCCTAAGAGTCACATCACTAACACTCGCAATAGACGCTAATGCTTCTCCACGGAAGCCTAATGTGTCAATATGATATAAATCATCTTCATCTTTTATTTTGCTAGTCGCATGACGAGAAAACGCTAATACAGCATCTTCTTTTTCCATTCCTTTTCCATTATCTGTTACTTTGATTTCTTTTGTTCCTGATTCTAATAATTCAATTTTTATTTCTGTACTTTCTGCATCAATACTATTTTCAACAAGTTCTTTTACCACAGAAGCACAACGTTCTACGACTTCTCCTGCTGCTATTTTATTTGCTAATATTTCATCCATTACTTTTATAATTGGCATGTTATCACGACCATTCTACTTCTTTTAACAATTCCATTATACCAAACTTTACAAAAAAAAACCATAAATGGCTTATTTCTATTATTCTTGGTTATGCTTTTTATTAATGGTTTCTATCAATTTTAAAACTTTTTGCTTTACCGTTAATCCTTGTTTTAATGTATGTGTAACTGGTTGTTCCATACGATAGTAGCGATCCGCTAGCAAAAACAGTTCTTGTGTAATAGGCTTTTGCATCCTACTAAAAGCTTCCAATTTTACCAAACGATATTCTAATAATTCTTGTTCTTTTTTATTTTTAGCTTTTCTTAATCGAAATCCCGTTTTTCCATCAGATAAGATAACTTCTTCAAATAATTCATGCTGATAATTATTTCTATATGGAAAATTAAAGCCTAAAACTTCTTTGATATCTGTTTGAAATTCATAGTAAGCTCGACAGATTGCACGCCTATATTGTTGTAATTCTAAATTTGTGACAATTCCTTTTAAATCAGTTGATTTTAATGACCAATATAGTGATACATCTGCTGGAATTTCTATTAAATTGGGTAAACTACCAAAAATTTTGATATCTTCTTCCATTTTTTCACCTCCAAATTATGACATTATATCATCTTTTAGAAGTTTATTTCAAATGCTTTTTATAAATTCTGAAAAATTTTACAAATACTATACTTTAGAATTTCTTTTTTTGATATATTTTAAATTGTTCTTCTTGGGCTTCTGTTAAGCTTCTATTTAAAGAATAACCATATCTATTTAAAGCATGCTCGTATTTTCCAATTGTTCTTTGTCCAATTCCTTTTTCTTCTAATAAAACGTTCTTCCCTATTCCAATACTATCAACAACAAGAACAACTCTTTTTAAATCTCTTATTCTTTTTATGGCCTGAACAAGATCATTTCTGAAAAATTTAAGACCATATGTAGGTGCGGTTAGGAATGTTTCTAATTCCAAACTCAAAATATCAAATCGTTCTTCTGTATCAATATCTGCTTGATAAGATGGTTTATATGAATCAATTTGTTCATCTAAATAATCTCTTAATCGTTTTAAACCTTCTATGTTTCCAATTTTAATTTCTTGTTCGATTATTTCTTTTATTTTTCTACAATCTTTATGTTTCATAAAATCCCCCTTTTTTAGCTGTTATAGGGTATCATAAAGAAACCAAAATTGTCAATAGCAAAAAAAATTTGATATTGTATATCAAATTTCAGACTGTTGACAAAGTGGTATATTCAAAAAGAATATGCTACTTTTTTTAT
>CANEDJ010000028.1:0-18985 GCA_947426265.1 uncultured Mycoplasmatota bacterium
TAATACATTTCATATAAAATTAAAAGACTGTTCTACATATTTGTCAACAGTCTGGGATATAGATAAAGATCTATATCTTTTTGTAAACTATAATGTCAACATTAGAAAATTTTGTAAACTTTATATTAAAGTCATTCTGGAAGGATGCTATAATCAAAGTAAGAGAGGTGAACCCAGATGCTAACATCTAGTGTTGGATACAGTATAAGAGAAGATAGCTATGAATCGGGAATAGAAAGTGCCAAAATGGCTCTAGAGAAAATTAAGACTCCAACAATTGCTTTTTTATATACTTCAATAAAGTATAACCAAAGAAAAGTATTAGAAGGAGTAAATAGTGTATTAGGAAATGTTCCTATTATTGGGTGCAATTCAGATGGAGCTCTTATTGTTCCATCTGGGATTGTGAATGAATCGACTGGTTTCTCTGGAGTCATGTTATTAGAAGACCCTAATATGAAAATTGGTTTAGCAATCAGTAGCCATTGTGGCAATGCACGACAACTTGGCCATACGCTTGCATTGGAAGCAATGGAAAATGCGGGAAAAGGAAGTGCGCCTGATTACATTTATATGATCGCAAGTAGTCCATATGAAGAGGAATACTTAAAAGGGATTGAAGATGTAGTTGGAAAAGTACCTTTATTCGGCGGAGGAATTGCAGACTACAGTAATTTAGGGAGCAACACATTGTTTACACATGCTAGCGTGGTAGAATGTGGAGTAGCAGTAGCTTTCATTTATACCGATAAAAAAATTGTTACAGAATATACAGGATCTTATCAAGAAACCAATAATTCAGGTATAGTTACCAAAATAGATGGTTCTAGAAATTTAGTGGAAATAGATGGTGTTCCTTCACTCCAAAAATATGCAGACTGGATTGAAGAGAATGCAGAAAATTTATTGGGAAGAAATTTGTCCTTTCATTCTGTATTAAAACCATTAGGTATTAAAAATATCGAAGAAGATTTTATAGCAATTCGTCAACCTGTATTTGGCAATACTGATTATTCAATGAATATCAGTCAAGATATAGCATTAAATACAACAGTAATATGTATGAAATCGACGCCAGGGGATTTAGTTGATTCTACAAAAACTGTATTAGAACAAGTTCAAAAAAGACTGGAAAATAAAGCAGGAGCTTACCTCTTGATTCATAGTGGCAATCGTAAGAAAAAAGTAGAAACTCAATTAAATGAAATTCATAGAAATTTAAAAGAGACTGCAAACGGGGTGCCATTTATGACAATATTCACATTGGGAGAATATGGCTCAAATAGCCAAAGTACCAATTCTTGTGGAGAATTAATGCTTTCCTTCACAGGATTTAGTAAAGAATAAAAAGGCTATCTAAAGGGAAGATAGTAATTCGTCTAATGTCGATTCAGTCTAAGAGAACCTAAATGCAAAGGTTCTTTTATTTTGTACAAATTTTAATGTTATGGTATAATGAATATAGAAATGAAAGAGTGGTAGCATGAAGACTAAGATAAAAAGAGGCTGTTTAATTAGTTTTATATTGTTATTAATCGGAATAATATTATGGAGTGATAATTCATTTTTATTTATTGGCTTGTCTATTGTTACCCTAGGAATTGTATTGCTATATATTATAAATAGTGGGAATAATCAGAAAAAATCATAATATTTTTGATAAATTGAAAAAAAACTATTGAAAAAGAAAGAATTTATGATATAATTATAATGTTCTTAAAGAAATGCCTGAGTGGCGAAATTGGTAGACGCACAGGACTTAAAATCCTGCGGGAGTCAAATCCCGTGCCGGTTCAAGTCCGGCCTTAGGCACCAATATAAAAATAACCCTTTATGGGTTTTTTTGTTAAATGTAGAATGAAACTTTTAAGATTATATTTAGATATAATTAAAAAATTAGGTTTTATATTTATCTTCATTGGCATATATTTTATAGAAAAAGTAAAGAAAGTAGTTGACTTTCTAAAAATATTTATGATATAATCAATTCGTTATCTAATGAAGCAAAGGTTTTATGGAGAAATACCCAAGTCTGGTTGAAGGGACCGGTCTTGAAAACCGGGAGGTCGGAAACGGCGCGGGGGTTCGAATCCCTCTTTCTCCGCCACTTATTTATTAGATAGATGATGTGTAATATCGCGGAGTGGAGCAGCCTGGTAGCTCGTTGGGCTCATAACCCAAAGGTCGTAAGTTCAAATCTTGCCTCCGCAACCATATTTTGGTCCCGTGGTGTAGCGGTTATCACGTCTGCCTGTCACGCAGAAGATCGCGAGTTCAATTCTCGTCGGGACCGCCATTTATTTATTGGCTCTGTAGCTCAGTCGGTAGAGCAAGGGACTGAAAATCCCTGTGTCGGTGGTTCGATTCCACTCGGAGCCACCATATAGATTAATAAAAACCTTTATAAAATAAGGCTTTTTTTTTGCCTGAATGTATATAAAATCTATTTTGAATTTATGATCCAAATGTAACTTAAAAGTAGCAAAAATGAGTATAATAAGTTATTTGGATATATGTTTAAGAATGGAAGAAGAGCTTATTATAAATAACAAAAGTTAAAATTTAGAAGAAATAAGCCCTGGCGTGATTTAGAACATCAACATATAATATTGATTGATTTCTGCTTTATTATAGTTACACATATATTCCAACTAAAATATTGTAAAATTTGTGTAATGTGTATTGTAAAAGCTAGAAAAAAGATTTTCTTTATAGTAAGATATAATTGGAAATGTAGAAGAAAATAATTATATAATATGTATGTTTAGGAGAATGTAATATGAAAAGTTTTTTGAAAATTAAAAATTTTTTTATCATTGGAGGTGTATTCCTGTTTCTAGTTATAATCAATCTTTTTAATAATGTAGATCACAGTTATGTGCTAACAAAAAAGAATCCATTAATTGGTAGAGAAGATCTTGGAAGTCAAGTTATCTATTTATCTGATATTGCTTATAGTAAAGCGCAAGTTGGATGGGGGACTTTAGGGTTAGATAAAACAAGCTCGAATACTTCATTGATTTTAAATATTGATGGTTCAGCTGTGGTGATTAAAAAAGGAATATTCGCACACGCTACATCTACACTAGAATATGATATTAGTGATTATAATGATTATGATTATTTTACTACCTATTATGGTTTAAATACTACAGCAGGAAATAATGGTAATGGTGTAAAATTTTATATATATACTTCTCAAGATGGAAAAACTTGGACATTACGTACAGAAGAAAATCCAACACCATTAAAGGGGATTAATAGTGCAGTTCATGTTAAGATCGACATTAGAGATGCTAATTATATCAGGCTTTATGCAAATGATAATGGTTCTAATGGAAATGACCACGCTGTGTGGGGGGATGCTAAGCTAATAAAAGAAGATTATAATGATAATGTCATGACAACAGTGGAAGAGTTCGATAAAATTATTAAGGAAAATTACAATTCTGGACCAGTAGAAGGCGATTTAAAGCTTGTTTTACTTCAAAGAACATTTATCAAGAGAGTAGGCCAATATCAACTACGTTCATTCTTAGAGGCTGATCCAAAAAATTATGAAACTTTAGAATGGTTTTTAAATAATGAGGAAGCACTTAGGCTATGGACAATAGGTGGGAGACCTAATGGAACATATGAAAGAGCATTACAAGTACTAAGTGATTTGTATCATACTTATAAAGATGATTTGTCTAATGAAAATGTAACAAATTTAGGCACTGTTTATAAAGATTTATATTTAAGAATGATGTTATCTTTATCTTTGACACATTCCACAAATGTAGGATTATGGATTGGTGGGAATCAGTTATCTGATGCAGTAACACGTTACCAAATATATAAGCAAATGCACGCCAACGGACAGCTAGATAATGCAATGTTTGAAAATTATACAATAGATGAAATGCGTGGAGTTATGATTACTAATATTGATGATGAAGAAATATTGTGGTTACATGATTATTCAAAGAAGTTTTCAACTACTGCAGATCGATTTAATCCTTATAAATATATAAATTATACTTTAAGCTATAGTTATTATAGACCTCAATATTATAGTGCAGAAAATTATGAAAAATGGGATAATAAATATAATTTATCAAAATATAACATAACATATCAAGCTGGTAAACCAAAATTATGGATTGTATTTGAAGAAGGTGCTGTTTGTGGAGGATTATCTAAAACTGCTGCAAATTTATATGGAGTATGGGGGTACTCTGCACGTGTAGTAGGGCAGCCAGGCCATGCCGCCTATGTATATTTATATAATGCAGGAGGAGGAAAATATGCATGGCAATTAGCTAATAGTGCTGCTTCAACAGGATGGGCTAATACTGGTGGAAGTGGAATTAACGGTTGGGGAACGAAGTATGCCACTAATAGTGGTGGCATTCAGTCTGGTTCCTATTTATTACTTTCACAAGAAGCACAAAATGAATATGAAAAGTATGAAAAAGCAGAATTAATTTTATTGTTAGAAGATGTTTATAAAAATGATAAGAAAATGCTTGAACAAATTTATCGTGATGCATTAAAAGAAGAAATTATCAATTTAGATGCATGGATTGGTTTAGTAAACTTATATATCAGTGATAGTGAAAAAACAGAAGAAGATTTGATAGCTCTAGCAGAAGAAATAGCTGAAGTTTATACATATCACCCATTGCCAATGTATGATATGACACGAAGGATTGGTTCTAAAATTACTTCGCCAGGATATCGTAGTAGATTAATGATGCTACAAGATGAAACATTACGTAAAGCAACAAAAGCAACTTCCAAAAATACAATTTATTATAAAGAAGTACCAGTAATTGCCAATGCAATTTTAGGAGTGGTAGATTCTAGAATCGCAACTTTCTCATTTGATGGAAAGAATGCTGGAAAAATTATATTATCTACACAATTACAAAGTGCACAAGTTAGTTGGTCTTATAGTCTAGATGGTGGGAATACTTGGAAAGATTGTTTTGAACATTCAGCGCAGTTAACAAAAGAAGAGCTTGATAGTATTACTGCAGATCATGATATTAAAATACACATTACTGGATTGCCTATGACAGAAGCTAATATTTATACCATTGACATTAAAAAAGGAGCATTTCCAACAGGTAGTGTTTCTATAGATGATTTAGAAAATCGCATTAATGGAGTAACTGATCATATGGAATGGACATTGGATCCTAATGGTGAATGGAATTCTTTTGCGGACACCAACCCTATTTTTAGAGGAGATGTTCGAGTTTATGTTAGAATGCTTGCTACAGGAATTTATACTATAAGTGAACCAGTATATTATACTTTTACTACAAATGTAACTTCTGAAACAAATCGATATATTCCGAGAAATGGTTTGAGTGTAATTTCTGTATCAGGTACAAGTGGTGGAAATAAAGATAATATTCTTGATGGAGATCTCAATACATCATGGCATGGAACAAGTTATAATACTATGACAGGTCAAGTATATAAAGCTTCTTATGCCATCATAGAACTTGATAAGCCTAGATATATATCAGAGGTTGATTATGTGCCTGATGCGAAGGCTATCGGTATGGGAAACTATCCTACGGGAAAAGCTAAAAATTTAGAAATTTATACTAGTATGGATGGAGTTAATTGGGAACTTGCAGGAATGGGAAAAAATTTAGCAAATAATAATACTTTGAAAAAAATAGCACTTGATGAACCAATGAAAGCAAAATATGTAAAGATTAATTGTCCATCAGTTTGGGAACAAGGACTTCAATACTATTTTTCAATAGCAGTTATAAATTTATATGAAAATCCATCTGCAAGTGAAGAGCCAACAGCAGAAATAAATTATAATATCATTAAAAAAACGAATAAAGATGTAGTTGCAGAATTAGTTGATGAAAATAGACCTATTACAGTGACAAACAATGGTGGTAAAACGAGTTATATATTTAAGGAAAATGGTGAATTTACATTTGAATTTGTTGACAGAAATGGAAATAAAGGAACTGCAACGGCTATAGTAGATTGGATAGATAAAGAGCCTCCAAAAGCAATCACTCAATTTAGTACAACTGAATTGACAAATGAAAATGTAGTTGTCACAATATCATTTGATAAAGATAATATAACAATTTTATCAAATGATATTGAATTGGCAACGAATCCAGTTGATGGAAGTAAAACAATTACATTCTTAGAAAATGGGAGTGTTGAATTAAAGTTTCAGGATGAATTAGGAAATGTTGGAACAGAAATTATTACAGTAGATTGGATAGATATAGAAGATCCAACAGCAGAATTTGAGTTTAATACAACACATATAACAGAGAATGAAGTAATTGCAAAATTAAAGCCAAGTGAAGAAGTAATTATTACAAATAATAATGGAAAAGATAGTTATACATTTAAAGAAAATGGAGAATTTACATTTGAATTTGTTGATAAAGCAGGAAATGTAGGGTCTGCAACAGTAACAGTAACTTGGATTACAAAAATGCCAAAATATGAAATTCGATATTCTACAACGAAGCTTACTAACAAGGATGTTAAAGTTGTATTAGAACTAGAGCAAGGATATAGAATATCCAACAATAATGCAAGTAATACATATGTATTTATGGAAAATGGTGTTTTTGATTTCCAATATATTGATGGAAAAGGAAATGTTGGAGTTATTAAGGCACAAGTAAATTGGATAGATAAAATTGCCCCAACAGCAGAATTAAAATATATAAAAAAAGGGAATAAAGTAATTGTTAATGTTGTAAATCCAAGTGAAGAAATAATTTTTAAAGAAGGAACAGGAATTTATGAATTTACAGAACTTGGAAATTATGAAATTCTTTTCTATGATAAAGCTGGAAATCAAGGGAAATTAATTGCTGTGATTGATTCTTTAAAAGATGACAATGAAAATATATCAAATAATAAACCTAATAAGCCAAATATTAGCAATCCAGAAACACCAATTAATCCAAGTAATCCAGAAATTACAGATAAGCCAAATACTGATGAAAAACCAGAAGAATCAACGAATACGGAATTTAAAATATATACTTCAGAAAAGGTGAATGTTGAAATACCAATAAATGAAGTGAAAGAAGAAGGCGTATTAAAAGTGGAATCTTTTGAATTGCCAGAAGCATTGAAGGGGAATTTTGGAAATGCAAGTGAGTACTATGATATATTCTTAATGAATGACAATTTAAAAAAAATAGATATAAGTTCAACAAGTGAAATAAAAATAAATATAAAGATTAATGAAAAAAAAGAGTTTATTGGAGTATTTGAAATATTGGATGACAATACAACGAAACCAGTGAACTATGTTAAAAATGGTCAAAATATTATATTAACAACCAATAATTTAGGAAAATATGTAGTATCTTATGAAAAAACAAAAACAGAAAATTCGGTAAATCATCTTCCTGTTGATGAAAGTAAAAAGAATAATAGTGTATTTATCATTATTATAGGTAGTATAACCATTGCTTTATGTGCATCAATTTATATTTTAAGGAAGAAATAAAAATTATGGTTTTTTAAAAAAAATTAATTTTTCTCTTTTAAACTATTAATGAATAAAGTTCATTAATAGTTTTATTTTTCTAAATAATATATTATGAAAACATTAAAGTAGAGAAAAACAATAATACTTTTTGAATCTAAATGAATAATAAAGCTAACTTAGAAATATAATAGAAGTGAAAGAAGGAATAATTCCATTATAAACAGAAAAAAATTGCTTAATATATTGACTTTGAATAAAAATAATGATAACATAATAATTGTCTTAATGAAAAAGGCATGTATTATTAATTTGTAGTTTAGAAATCTACTTTAATGTATTTAGTTAATTGCTATACTTCTAAGTATTTGATTAATTATGGTGTTGTATGCGCGCCCTTAGCTCAATTGGATAGAGCGTTAGACTACGGATCTAAAGGTTAGGGGTTCGACTCCCTTAGGGCGCACCATTTAATCGGGAAATGGCTCAATTTGGTAGAGCACTTGGTTTGGGACCAAGGGGTTGCAGGTTCAAATCCTGTTTTCCCGACCATTTAGAAATTTAACATTCTTTATAGAGTGTTTTTTTGTTTTCTAATATATTTTATTACTTTCAATAATATACTTTTGCATGATTTAATTAAAATTTTTAATTTTTGATAATTAAAAACTAAAAAAGCTTAAAAAATCTTCTAAAACAATGTATAATTGAAAAAGTAGAAGTAGGTGAATTATGACAACAAAACGAAAACTAAATAAAACTGGGAAAATAACACTTGCTATTGTTATCATAATTATAATAGGAGTACCTGCAATATTTTTTTTCACTCGAAAATATACGAAAGATGAAATGCATATATTAAAAATAGCAGAAAATTATCAAATGAAAATTGATTATCCCATTACGCGTCAAAAGAAACTGGATAAGCAAATTAGAGAATACATTAATTTAGAAAAAGAGAAATTTTTAAATACAGTCGATTTGAAAATTCCAGTTGGTGAAAATCAAAAATATGAATTGATAACTGGTTATCAATTCATGAAACAACAAGATCTAAATAAAAATATGCATTATCATATTCATTTTGAAACATATACTTATTTGGGTGAAAACCAATATATAAGAAGCGACAAAACATTTCATTATGATAATAAAAGTAAAACACATTTATCCATTAATGACTATTTAACTGAAGATAAAGCATTTGAAAAATTATCTATTTTCTCTTATTATTATATGATGCAACATATAGAAGAAAATGTGCTAGAAATAGATGAAAAACTAGTCAAACAAATAACCGCAGCAGACCTTGATAATTATGAACACTTTTTCTTTAAAGATGAAGGCCTAGAAATCTTATTTCCTTTGTATAAAATTTCTGCAGAGTATGATGAAATGATTAAAATTGTAATTCCTCCAAAAGAAATAAATCAATTATTGAAAGATCAATACAAGATAAGGGAAAATGAAAAAGAAAAAGAGCAAATTGTTCCAGAAAAACGAGATCTTTCTAAATATAAAGATAAAAAGTTAATTGCTTTTACTTTTGATGATGGACCAAGTGTGACTACAACAAATCGTTTGTTAGATGGATTAAAAAAATACGATGCGAAGGTTACATTTTTTGTACTTGGAAATCGTGTAGAAACAAATCGAAATACGCTAAAACGTGCTTATCAAGAAGGAAATGAAATAGGAAGTCATACATATAACCATAGAAATCTGTTGCTATTAAATGATTATGCGCGTATACAAGAGATAAAAGAAACTAACCAAGCGATAGAAAATGTCATTGGAATTAAGCCAACATTGTTAAGACCTCCTTATGGGAATATTAATGAAGAAACAAAGAAAATAAGTAATATGCACATTATTGAATGGGGAATAGATACTCTTGATTGGAAAACAAAAGATAAAGAATTAATCGCAAAAGAAATTGTGGATAATGCCTATGATGGGGCAATTGTATTATTACATGATATATATGAATTTTCTGTAGAAGGTGCCTTATTAGCAATGGAAAGATTAGAACAAGAAGGATATGCCTTTGTTACCATTTCAGAAATGGCAAAATTAAAAAATATAACATTAGATTATACAACGTTATACCATCGTTTTAACTGACAAAATTTGTATCAAAATTGTCAGTTATTTTTTTGTAAAATATTTTATTCTGAATAGAGGAAAGTGTAGAGTGGAAAATATGAAAGAAGAAATATTAAATTTTTACAAAAAGACAAGTATTTATACAAATTATGCAAATTATAAAAATTATTTTAGAAGTTTACCAGATGATTTAAAAGAATTAACGAAGTTAATCAATGATTCTTATATTCATCGAATTGTACTTTTAAAAAGTTATATTACACATGATAGAATCAGTGAAGAATATCCATGGTATGATTATCGCTGTCATGATGATATTTTGCTTACAGCTCCAGCTATAATGGCTGAACTATTTCGATTAGATGAGCGTGGATTAATACATGGAAGAGAACATAAAAATAAAGTAATTATTACATGCAGATATGCCTCTGTATTACTTGCTTCCATTTTAAAGGCCAAAGGGATTCCTACAAGAGTTCGATCTGGATTTGCCCCTTATATCAATCAAAATCGTTATCCAGACCACTGGATATGTCAGTATTATAGTGAGAGAGAAGAGAGATGGATTAACATTGATACAGATGAAATAGAAATTGAGAGAAAACATTATAATAATATAGATGTTAAAGATGAATATTTCTGTTTTGCAGCAGAGGCATGGTTAAATGTTCGAGGAGGAAAAGTTAATGTTGAAAAATTTGTTCATGGATCTTCAATAAAAGGACTAGATATGCTTGCAAGAACTTTATTTTTTGACTTTCATGCACTTATGAATGATGAAATTTCTTACTTGTTTTTCCCAACATATTTAGATACAAGTAAAGAATTCTTTGAACTTGGAATAGAGGAATTAAAAGAGCTAGATGATTTAGCTCTACTCATGTTAGAACCAGATAAAAACTTTGATGAATTGCGATACCTATTTGAAAATGACAAAAAATTTAGAGTGTTAAATACGCCACTTTTAGGAGATAAAGATCATTTAGAAATTTAATTTAGCCTCTTTCGGGCTCTTTTTTGTTATAAGCTGATTACTTTCTAAATAAAACATGATACAATATAATAGAGGTGTAATATGAAAATAATTTCTTGGAATGTAGCAGGATTTAGGGCTTGTTTAAAAAAAGGCTTTTCTGATTTCTTTGATTGGATCGAAGCAGATATTGTTTGCTTACAAGAAGTAAAAGCTACTAGAGAGCAGATCCCATTTGAGCCAAAGGGATATGAATTATATTTATATCCAGCAGAGCGTAAAGGATATTCAGGAACTCTTATCTATTCTAAAATAAAACCGATATCTGTAATGTATGGAGTTGGAATAGAAGAACATGATCATGAAGGAAGAGTCATCACCTTAGAGTTTCAAGAATTTTATTTGGTAAACACCTATGTTCCAAATGTAAAAAGAACATTAGAAAGACTTCCATATCGCATGAAATGGGAGGATATGTTTAAAATCTATTTAAAAAAATTAGAAGTAAAAAAACCTGTCATTGTGTGTGGTGATTTTAATGTCGCACATACTGAAAAGGATATAAGGAATGCAAAAGCGAATATCGGAAACGCAGGATTTACAAATGAAGAAAGAGAAAAATTTACAACTTTATTAGATAGTGGGTTTGTAGATATTTATAGACATTTCTATCCTGATAAAGAAGATAGTTATACATGGTGGAGCTATATGCCTAGTGTTAGGGAACGCAATATAGGGTGGAGGATTGATTATTTTATTTGCTCAAAAGGGATTATCAATAGTATTAAAAAAGCAGAAATTTATCATCATATTTTAGGCAGTGACCATTGTCCAATTGGAATTGAAATAATATTGAAGTAAGTTGTTGGCTGTATCAGAAGAGTAAAAAGGGAGATACGTCATGAGAATTAAGATTGTTGCAGTAAGGAGAGGTGTAGAAGTAAAGTTTTGTAGTGAGTTGTTAAAAAGGAGTTATAAAAAGTGTGAAAAAATAAAACGGAAATTAGAATGGCTAGAGGATTTTGAATCTTATTCTTTTTTCTATGTTGCTAAAGAGGAAAATTTAGCAATCGGTTTTCTATATGCTTATATTGTATCAAAAAGTGGAGAATTAATGTATCATTCAACAGCAGTATTAGAAGCATTAATTGTAGAACCAAAATATAGAAACCAAGGAATTGGCACTTCTTTGATGGAAATGTTTTTGGAAGCATGTCATAACCATAATATTAAGATATTAGAGACTGAAATTTTTCATAAAAATGAGTATATGCAAAAAATCTATTGGAGCTTGAATTTAAGAAAATTTTGTTATAGAATGAGAATGAACTACGAGGAGGAAACGGTATGAAAAGAAGTGCAGGAATTTTAGTTTATCGTTTAAAAAATAATAAAGCTGAGGTATTTTTAGAGCACATGGGTGGACCTTACTGGCAAAAAAAGGATGAAGGTGCATGGTCTATACCCAAAGGAGAATACATAGAGGAACAAGCGATAGAAGCAGCAGTTAGAGAATTTAAAGAAGAAACTGGATTTGAACTAAAAAAAGAAAGCCTCGATTTTTTAGCATCCATAAAACAAGGCAGTCAAAAATTGGTAACTGCATTTGTTACATGTCATGATTTTGATGAAAAGGCAATAAAAAGTAATATGTTTAAAATGGAATGGCCTCCAAAGAGTGGGAAAATGGTAGAATTTCCAGAAATGGACTGTGCAGAATGGTTTCAAATAAATGATGCTAAGAAAAAGATTTTAAAAGGTCAAATTCCGTTTTTAGAAAAGTTAGAAGAATATTTAAAGAATGCCAGATAAATAATAACGAAAAGTAGCTTAATTTGGTAGAGCGCTACGTTCGGGACGTAGAGGTTGCAGGTTCAAATCCTGTCTTTTCGACCAAAAAGTGAAATTTATATTTGAAAGCCGCTATAAAATAAGTGGTTTTTTAATTAGAAGCGTTGGATAATGATGGAAAAAATAGAAAAAGATTGTGAATACTAAGAGTAATAAATTAAATAGTAATGTTTTATGAAAAATAGTCTGTATCTTGTACCACTCTTCTCTTTATGATAAAATAAATATATAGAGTGAAGATATTGAGATTTATTATAAGAAGAGGAGTAATTATGGATAGAATTTTAGAAGAGGCATTAAAAAAGGAAAGACAAAGACAAGAACAAAATATAGAATTGATAGCAAGTGAAAACTATGTTTCAAAAGATATTTTAAAATTACAAGGAAGCATTCTTACAAATAAATATGCAGAAGGCTATCCAAACAAAAGATATTATGGTGGTTGTGAATACATTGATATTTTTGAAGAAAAGGCAAGAGAATATGCGAAACAATTATTTGGAGCTAAATTTGCTAACGTTCAGCCACATTCTGGTTCTAGTGCAAATATGGCTGTTTATAGAGCGCTACTTCAAAAAGGTGATAAAGTTATGGGAATGAATTTGTCAGATGGAGGGCATTTAACACATGGTCATCCTTTATCATTTAGTGGTCAGGATTATGAAATTGTTGATTATGATGTTGATATTGAAACAGAAATGATTGATTATGAAAAATTGAGAGAAAAAGCAATCGCAGAAAAGCCAAAAATGATAATTGCAGGAGCAAGTGCATATTCTAGAATCATTGATTTTAAGAGGTTCCGGGAAATTTGCGATGAAGTAGGAGCATATTTGATGGTAGATATGGCTCATATTGCTGGGTTAGTTGCAACAGGATTGCACCCATCTCCAGTTCCATATGCAGATGTTGTCACAACGACAACACATAAAACATTAAGAGGTCCAAGAGGCGGATTGATTTTATGTAATGATGAGACACTTGCTAAAAAAATAGATAGTGTAGTTTTCCCTGGAATACAAGGTGGACCATTGATGCATGTAATTGCAGCAAAAGCAGAGTGCTTTCATGAAGCATTACAGCCAGAATTTCAAGATTATATGAATCAGGTTGTTAAAAATATAAAAGCAATGGCGGTTTCTTTAGAAGAAGAAGGATTTAGAATTATTTCTGGTGGAACAGACAACCATTTAATTTTAGTAGACGTAAAAAATTCTGCTAATATAACAGGAAAAGAAGCACAAGAACTTCTAGATAAAATTCACATTACAGTGAATAAAAATTCGATTCCAAATGATCATGAAAGACCTATGGTAACAAGTGGTATTAGAATTGGTAGTCCAGCGATGACAACAAGAGGCTTAAAGGAAAATGAATTTATACAAATTGGAAAAATTCTTGCAAAAGCTTTAAAAAATCCAACAAATGAAAAATTATTAGATGAATTAAGCAAAGAAGTTATAGAACTAACTAGTAAGTTTCCGTTGAAATATGAAAAGGAATAGAAAAATTTATGTATCAAATTAGTAGGGTTAGAGTTATTGGATTAATTAAAAATTATAAAGGAGAGAATTCTCCTGTGGAAGAAAAAGTATTAGCAACTAGAATGGGTAAAGTTCATGTATACCAAGATGTCTTTTTTGAGGAATGTCGATATTCTCTTTTTCCTGTATTAGTTGCTTTAGAAGAGACCCTTTCTATTGGAAACATGGAAGAAATAAGACGATTTTGTACTTCTAAAGAACTTCAGTCAGGGAGGATTTCAAAAAAACGATTAATGGAAATCTATAATCAAATTAATCCACCAGAATATAAAATATCAGAAGAACAGTTAGAGATGATAAAGAAACATAAGAAAAAATATGGAGATATCTAATCCATATTTTCTTTTTTTAAAGCTAATAATTGTTTTTCAAAATATTCTAAATGAACTTTTTCATCTTCAATAATTCTAAGTAATAATTCTCTAATATAGGGGTCTGTGATCACTTGATAATGAGCCTGATATTCTTCAATAGCATGACTCTCTTTTTCAATATCTAATTTTAAAATATCGATGACAGATGTAGTATAATTAATATTTTTACTAGTCCAATAAATTTTATTATCTGAATTTGCTTCATAAGTTATATATTCAGGTGTAACACCGAGGAGCTCTATTGTTTCGCCTAAAAGTTTTAGGTGATGCATTTCTATAACAGAAATGTAAAAAAGATTATTAGCAATTTGCGGATATTGTTCTCTTAGTATTAAATTTTGAAACATATAAAGATGAATAGCACTGTCTTCTCCACTTTCTCCAGCATAGTCTTGTAATAATATTTTCGCATATTCTATATTTTTACAAGTTACTTTCGGCTTGGGATAGGGTTTATTTAGTTGAAAATCCATATAATCACCTAATAAATTTTATGAAATAAAATATAAAATATGAAGATAATATATTTTGATAACAAAAATAAATTTTGGAAAGGAATTCTCAAAAGAGTCGTAGAATAAGAAAAAAAAGGTCGCATTCTACAGACTAATGTAGAATGCAAATGATAATTATAAATGGTATCCTGAATACAGGAAGTGGTTATATGGATAGAAGAGTTTCTAAAGGACATGGAGAAATCAAATTTAAATTGGCAGATAGAATGAAAGAAAGAGGATTGTCGAAAAATAAATTATGTAATGAAACTGGCTTCCGCTTTGAAACCATTCAGGGATATTATTTAGGAAATATTAGCCGTGTAGACTTATTTGTCCTTTCAGAATTTTGTAGAATCTTAGGCTGTAAAGTAGAAGATATTATTGAATATGAACCTAAAAAAAAGTAAAAGATAACAGTATTTGTTATCTTTTTTGATTATCTAGAGTGATTTATGATATACTTGTTATGTATGACGTTAAAAGGAGGATACAGATATGGAAGCGTGGAAAAATTTTAAAGGAGAAACATGGAAAAATGAAATCAATGTGGAAGATTTTATTTTGAATAACTATCACGAATATCAAGGAGATGATACTTTTCTAGAAGGTATTAGTGATAAAACGAAAAAAGTTTGGGATAAAATATCAGAACTTTTAAAAGTAGAGTTAGAAAAGGGAGTTTTAGATGTTGAAACGAAAATCGTTTCTGGAATCGATAACTTTAGTGCAGGATACATCGACAAAGAAAATGAAGTAATTGTTGGTTTGCAAACAGATGCTCCATTAAAAAGAATTGTTAACTTATATGGTGGAATTCGTATGGCACATACATCTTTAGAAGCCTATGGATATGAGTTTGATAAAACAGTTGGAGATTATTTTAAAGAATTTCGTAAATCTCATAATGATGGAGTATTTGATGCCTATACTCCAGATATCAGAAGAGCTCGTAGTGCAGGATTATTAACAGGTCTTCCTGATGCTTATGGAAGAGGTAGAATCATTGGAGACTATAGACGCGTAGCGCTTTATGGAGTTGACTATTTAATAGAGCAAAAGAAAAACGATTTGAATGAATTATGTGATATTACAAATGAAGAGACGATTCGCCTTAGAGAAGAAGTTTGTGAACAAATTAGAGCTTTAGAAGAAATGAAATCTATGGCAAATAAATATGGATGTGACATTTCAGTACCAGCCACAAATGCAAAAGAAGCAATTCAATGGTTATATTTTGGATATTTAGCAAGTGTAAAAGAAAATAATGGAGCAGCAGAAAGTATTGGTAGAACTTCTACATTCTTAGATATTTATATTGAAAGAGATTTAGAAGAAGGTCATTTAACAGAAAAAGAAGCACAGGAATTGGTAGACCAATTTATTATCAAACTTCGCATCATTCGTCATTTGCGTACACCAGAATATAATGAATTATTTGCTGGAGACCCAACTTGGGTTACAGAATCATTAGCAGGAATGACACTAGATGGTAAAAGCTTAGTTACAAAAAATAGTTTCCGTTATCTACATACTTTAATTAATCTAGGAACTTCTCCAGAACCAAATTTAACAGTACTTTGGTCTGAAAATTTACCAGAAAATTTCAAAAAATATTGTTCAAAAATTTCCATTTTAACCGATGCAATTCAATATGAAAACGATGATATTATGAGACCAATTTACGGGGATGATTATGCAATTGCTTGTTGTGTATCTGCTATGAAGGTTGGAAAACAAATGCAATTTTTTGGAGCAAGATGTAATTTAGCAAAATCCCTTCTTTATGCTATCAATGGAGGAATCGATGAAAAAAGTGGAAAATTGGTTGTTGAAAATGTTTCAAAAATAACAGATGAAATATTAGATTATGAAAAAACCAAAGATGCTTACTATAGTATTTTAGAGCGTGTTGCTAAAACTTATGTAGATGCTATGAATATCATTCACTATATGCATGATAAATATGCTTATGAAAAAATTCAGATGGCTCTTCATGATACAAATGTAGAACGTTTAATGGCTTTTGGAGTAGCAGGCTTATCAGTAGCGGTAGATTCTCTTTCTGCAATTAAATATGCCAAGGTAAAACCAATTCGCAATGAAGAAGGAGTTGCAATTGATTTTGAAATTGAAGGAGATTATCCAAAGTATGGAAATGATGATGACCGTGTAGATGATATTGCAGTAGACTTAGTAACAAAATTTGTTTCAGAACTTAAAAAGCATCCACTTTATAAAAATGCAATTCATACATTATCTGTACTTACAATTACATCAAATGTTGTGTATGGAAAGAAAACAGGTGCTACACCAGATGGAAGAAAAGCAGGAGTTGCTTTCGCGCCAGGTGCAAATCCAATGCATGGAAGAGATTCAAATGGAGCACTAGCATCTTTAAATTCAGTTGCTAAAGTACCTTATAAAGATATTTGTCAAGATGGAGTATCTAATACATTCTCAATTGTACCAAATGCTTTAGGTCATAGTGAAGAAGAACGAATTGATAATCTGGTTCATATATTAGATGGGTACTTTAAACAAGGAGCACACCATTTAAATGTAAATGTACTAAATAGAGAAATGTTAATTGATGCAATGGAAAATCCAGGAAAGTATCCAACTTTGACAATTCGAGTATCTGGTTATGCAGTTAACTTTAATCGATTAAGTAAAGAACAACAAAAAGAAGTAATTAGTAGAACATTTCATGAGGTAATGTAATGAAAGGATATATTAATTCTATTGAAACAATGGGATTAGTAGATGGCCCAGGAATCCGGTTTGTAGTATTTATGCAGGGATGTAGATTGCGTTGTCTATACTGTCATAATCCAGAAACCTGGAAAAAAGAAAGTGAATTAGAACTTACCGCAAATGAATTAGTAAAGCGAATTTTGAGATATAAAAATTATTTTGGTGAAGAAGGAGGCGTTACTTTTTCTGGAGGAGAACCTCTTCTTCAACCAGAATTTTTAATAGAAGCTTTAAAGCTTTGCAAACAATGTAATATTCATACTTGTTTGGATACAGCTGGTTTTGGACTTGGTAATTATGAAGAAATATTAAAATATACAGATTTGGTAATTATGGATATTAAAGCATTAGAAAAAGGAGCATATAAAAATTTAACTGGTCAACATATAGAAGAATCATTACAATTTTTGGATATTTGTCAAAAGATGAATAAAAAAATGTGGATTAGGCAAGTGATTGTTCCTGGAATCAATGATACAGAAGAATATGTATTAAAATTAAAAGAATTTGTATCCAACTTAAAGAATATAGAAAAAGTAGAATTCTTACCGTATGAAACATTAGGAATTCCAAAATATGAAAAATTAAAAATCCCTTATCGTTTAGAAAATGTGAGTCCAATGAATAAGAACCGATGTCAAGAATTATATAGTTTATTTGAAAAATAGCAATTTCGCTATTTTTTTTATCATATTTTTGATATAATGCTTTATGATAAGGTAGGTAATTGTATGAACGAAAATGAAATGAATATGCAGAATGGTTTAAATAATCAGCCAATGAGTCCCAATACAGGAGTGCCACCAGTTCAACCAATGATTAACAATATGGGAACTTCAATGGGAATACCAAATAATGGTGGAGTATCACAGCCAGTAAATACGGGCGTAGTAGCGAATTCAATTCCCCAGCCTGTAAATGTAGTACCAGAAGGTACAAGAAACTCAACTGTAGAAATGCCAGTACCAAATAATTTTATGGAAGATTTTTCGCAAGCTGTTGTTCCAGAATCAGTAATTCCAACACCGAATGTTTCTTCAGTACAACCTGAAATAACTATCGCAACTCCTGTAGTTGAACCAACTGAAAATGTCTCAATTCAAAACTCATCTCCAGTTGTAGAGGCTTCTACACCATCAGAAGTTTCCACATCGGAATTGCAACAACAAGCTATACCAATTGAGAATGCTTCAAAAATACAAAACGTGGAAGAAAAAACAAAAAAGAAGAAAGGGAATTGGGCATTTATTATTGCTTTATTTGCTGTAGTAGGCTTCTTTGTCTTATTGCTTCCATTATTAGTAAGAATATTTGGATATTAAAAGCACTTCATATTGAAGTGCTTTCAGACTGTTGACAAATATGTAGAACAGTCTTTTAATTTTATATGAAATGTA
>CANEDJ010000029.1:0-18843 GCA_947426265.1 uncultured Mycoplasmatota bacterium
TTGTCATTTTTCTCACCTCTATTTTAAGTGTGAGCAAAAATAAAATTTTTTATACTATTTTTTTAAATTTTTAATAACAGTTCCTTGATAATAATGTTTTAAGATTTGATCATATTGATAACCTTCCTTTGCCATTCCATTCGCACCATATTGACTCATTCCTACACCATGTCCATATCCTTTTGTTGTGATATGTACAGAAGCAGAATTTTGAACAATTGTAAAAAAGGTTGATTTTAAATTTAATTTTGAAAAAACACTTCCAGCGTCCATTATTACACCATTAATAGAAAGTTTTTTTACCCTACCACTAGATGTAGAATTTAAAATTTTTATATTTAATTGCTCTTGATATGGCAAACCTAATTTTTGATAAAATTCTTTTAATTCAAAATCATACTCAACCTGATAAACAGGTGAAACTTTTTCATCCCATTTTGATTCAACACTTACCAAATAAGGAAGCTGTTTTGAAAAAACCTCTCCACTATTTTCAGTAACCCCTACAGAAGTAGAGAAAAAGAAAGCTTCAATTACTTTATCATCATAAGCAACATATTCCCCTTTTGTGTCGTTCACAACTTTTTTTATTTTATTATTTCGCTCTTCAAATTTATCTTTCCATTTTTCTTTTCTCTCTTCTTCATTTATATACACTTGATTACTTACAGTATCCACAACGTCAAAATCATTTTTTGCTTCCATCTTTTTCAATACATATGTCCTCGCTGCTACTGCTTGGGCTTTCAGAGCTTCTTCTTCAAAATTTATTGGCATTTCACCAGATAATACACCAGCAACATATTCTTCTAATGGAACTTCTTCAATAATATTCTTCTCTTCTCGCTTTACTTTCACATAAGTATTTTTACCATATTCAAAAAACAAATTATTCTCATTCTCTTTTAAAAATAAAGTTAAAACCAAATAAGGTAAAAAAAGTAACAAAAGAGTAATAACCGTTATTTTCATTAATTTCATAGTATCATTCCTTTGTACTTATTTTATTATCTTTCTATTTCTTTTAGTATATACAAATTTCTCAAACTTTTTGTCGAAAAAAAGAGCTATTTCGCTCTTACCATAATTTTCACATTCTCATTTTTTTGAATTGCTTCATAATATCGATTTACTAAATATGCTTTCAAAGTTATTTTAGTTAACATAGTTTGATATATTGTTAATGCTTTGAGATATCCCTCTGGTTTTTTCGGTTCCCCTTCTTTAATCGAATTTACAAGTATAGAATTATGAATTCTATTAATAGGGTCAAATACTGCAACAGAGCCAGTAAATCCTTGGTGTGCAAAACTACCTGTTGCGTATTCATTTGGCACAAAAGTTTGATCTAGTCCTAATGGATGCTTTTGATAAATTCCAGCATACCCTTTGTTATTTTGTTTCGCATTTGGATAAATAATCGTCCCTGCTAACTTTGAATAATTTACATTTTGAACTTGAAAAAGATTACTCGCTAGATGTTTTAATCCTTCAGAAGTAGCAAATAACCCCGCTGATCCTACAGCTCCCCCTAATAAACGAGCTTTAGGATCATGAACCAAACCTTCAGAATTTCCATTTCCTGCTATTTGATATTTCTTCCTATCTGGGTGAAACATTGTTTCTTCTAATCCCCAAGGGAGCAATAAATATTCATTCATAATTTCTTCAAAAGTTATAAATCTTCCTAATTTTTCACTTACTACTTTTTCTAGAACCTTAGATAATACAATAAATCCAAAATCCGTATAATTATTATAAGAGAAATCAGTATCTGAAACATAAACTGTTTCTAAAATCTTTAAAGCTTCCTCTTCTGTTCTTCCATCAGTTACGCATCCATCTGTTTTAATTGTTCCAGACATTTTTAAAACTTGCTCTACTGTATAATCCCCAAGAGAATCAAATCTAGAATCCAAATCTTTTATCTTATCTTCTCCTCTTAGAAAACCTTTTTCTATCAAAGAAAATGTTAACACAAATGTATATAGTTTTGTAATAGATGCCAAATCAAAAACAGTTTTTTCATCTATTTCTACTTGTCCCTCATAATTTGTAGTGCCTCCAAATATAGTAATCGAATATGTCCCATCTAAATTAGGCAGATAAATGCAACTAGAAAGACCGCTTATAACACGATTTGTTAAATGAATAAATTTACTTGAATTTTCTATTAAATCTTTCGTTACAACTTCTAAAGTCTCATGAACCCCATAATCCTTTTTTATAACTTTTCTTACTTCTTCTTTCATTCTCTTCATTTCTTCTCTATCAAAGGTAGAACCATTTTTCATAAGAGTTTGTAATATATTATTTAATTTTTCCTCCATAAAAATTTCACCCTATATAAATCTTGAATATGAAAAAAAATCATATAAAAAATTAACTATTAAATAAGACAATCCCATACTAAGCAGAAAATACAATAATCTTGCTTGGTAATGTCTGTTTTTCTTAAACACTCCATTTATATTCAGACTATCAAGCGCCCAAATAGATAGAGGTACAACTATTATATATAATATTGTTTTAGTTGTCATAGTATTCCTCATAATCTCTTATTTTATTTATTCTTCTAAGATGCCTTTCTCCTAAAAATCCTGTACATAAAAATACATTTATAATTTCTTCCATTTCATGAATAGACATCTTAGAACTTAAAGCTAATACATTAGCATTATTATGTTCTCTAGACAGTTTTGCTTCTTCTATAGAGCACACTTTGGCACACCTTACACCTCTTACTTTATTACAAGCAATGCTCATTCCAATACCAGTTCCACAAAGTAAAATTCCATAATCTATAATTTTTTTAGAAACGGCTTCCCCTACTTTAAAGGCATATTCTGGATAATCAACCATTGTATCATCGTTGGTTCCATAGTCGAAAACTTCATACCCATTTTGATTTAAATATTTTATTAATTCCTCTTTCACTTTTACTCCATGATGATCTGTTGCTATTGCTATTTTCATTTTTATCCCTTCCTATTCTCTATAATATTGTTTTAATGTTTTTACAAGTTCTGCCCCTTTTTCACTAAGAGACAGATTATGATTAGAAGCTTCTACCATAATTTTTGAGTTGCTAAATCATCTATTTTTCTTATTTCTTCTCTAGATATAAAAGGATCATCTTCAAAATAATAAATTCAAATTGGAACCCAACATCGAAAAATTCCTCCAAAGCCCATCTTCTAGAACGTAAAAATAAATCCACTAATAATAATTAGTCTCCTAAACTTCTTGCCAGTAATATTTCCATCTGCTCATGTTAATACTTTTTTGAAATTATTTCTAGAATTTCTTGTCTTTCTAATCCTATCGTACTACCAAATTCAAGAGATATAAAAATCAAATTTTCAACATTTGGATGCCTACTTACAATCACACCAAGATTACTATCCATTGATAAATTAAATATACTTGATGATAACTAATAAAATCGATTCTTTCCATAATAAAATTCCTAATACCATCTTTTCCCATTTTAGAAAGAAACAGATGCTCACTTCTCAAAGGTACTACTGACATTCATGGTATATAAATCTTTTCCACTTTCTTGCTCCTACTTTTATTATAACAGCATTTTGTCAAAAAAACTATATGTTTATCAATTGACTATCTATGCATTTCTGTTTATACTAATAATAGAAAGTGTGTGAAATTATGAAACTATATGAATTAACAGAACAAGAATTTAGAGAATTTTTAAATACACATCCTTTAAAAAGTTTTTTACAAACACCTGAAATTGCTAAAATAAAAGAGAAAGAAGGATGGAAAAAGTATTATGTTGGCTTAAAAGAAAATGGAAAAATTTTATGTGCTACTATGATGCTATCAGCTGGAAACTTTTTTGGGAAAAAAGTATTTTATGCTCCTAGAGGAGTTTTAATCGATTTCGAAAATCAGGACCTTTTAAAAACATTTTTTATAAAGTTAAAAGAATTCATAAAGCTTCATAATGGTTACGTTTTTCGAATGGATCCTTATTATAGTTTCATTGAACGTGATATTGATGGGAACATGAAAGATAATGGATTTAACCATACCAATACTTTAAGATATTTAGAAAAACTTGGCTTTCACAAAGTAAAATATTCTGAACAAATGGAATGGTTATTTGCACTCGATATTGAAAATAAATCTATAGAAGAAATTAGAAAAGGATTCAAGGCCAATACTAGAAATATTTTAAACAAAGTGTTAAAATCTAATATTAAGGTTCGTGAACTTGACTATGAGGAATTAAACCTATTTAAAAAATTAACAGAGGAAACAAGTAAAAGAAAAGACTTCCAAGATAGGTCTTTATCTTATTATCAAAATATGTATCAAACTTTTAAACCACTTAATCAAATAAAAGTTTTAATTGCAGAAATTCATTTTCCAGAATATATAAAAAATTTAGAACAAGAAAAAATAACCATTTCTTCAAAATTAGAAACACTTTCTAATGCAAAAGCAAATGATGGAAAAAGAAAAGAACTTCAGGTTTCTTTAAATAGCATTACAAAAAAATTAGAAGACGCCATCAAAATTCAAAAAGAAGTTGGAGACAATTTAATTCTTTCAGGTGCTATGTTTATGCTGTTTGGAGATGAAGTTATCTATTTATTTAGTGGAAATTATAAAAAATATATGAATTTTAATGCTCAATATTTAATTCAATGGGAAATGATAAACTATGCAGTCAAAAATCATTATAAGCGTTATAACTTTTATGGAATTACTGGAAACTTTGATAAAAATAACAAAGACTATGGAATGTATGAATTTAAAAAAGGATTTAATGGTTATGTAATACAATTAATTGGTGAATTGCAACTTCCAATCACCTATCACTATAAATTGCATCATCTTTTATCATTTATCCGAAAAACCAAATAGAAAAGAGTGTGAAATGTATGAAATTTTGTCAATTAAAAGAGCAAGAATTTAGAGAATTTTTAAATAACCATCCTCAAAAAACATTTTTACAAACGCCTGAAATTGCTCAAATAAGAGAAAAAAGTGGATGGAAAAAATATTATGTTGGTGTAAAGGAAAATGATACTATTATATGTGCTACTATGATGTTATCTGCTGGAAACTTTTTTAGAAAAAAAGTATTTTATGCACCTAGAGGGGTCTTAATTGATTATGAAAATGAAACTCTTTTAATTTTCTTTTTTAAAGAATTAAAAAAGTTTATCAAAAAAAATCAAGGTTATGTATTTAAGATGGATCCTTATGTTGAATTAATTGAACGCAATGTCGACGGGAATATCATAGAAAACGGATTTAATCATACTAATATTGTTACTCACTTACAAAATATTGGCTTTTTAAAAACTAAATCTGAACAAGCTAATCTAATGTTCGTCCTTGATATCAATGGGAAATCATATGAGGATCTAAAGAAAGACTTTAGATCAAGCACAAGAAATATGCTGAATAAAGTTTTAAAATCAAATATTAAAATACGCGAATTAGAGTATGATGAACTGCATTTGTTTAAGAAGCTAACAGAAGAAACAAGTGAAAGAAAGCATTTTGGAGACAAATCTTTATCCTATTATCAAAGCATGTATCAACTTTTCAAACCCCTAAATCTAATTAAATATCTAATTGCAGAGTTGCCTATAGAAGAGTATATTGCTCATTTAGAAGAAGAAAAGAATTCTATTCTAAATAAATTAAATTTGCCTATAGAAGAACGAGCTAACAGTAAAAAAATTAAAGAGTATGAAACCTCTTTAACAAACATTGAAAAAAAATCAAAAGAAATCAAAAAAATACAATCAGAGGAAGGAAATATATTAATTCTCTCTAGTGGAATGTTCTTACTTTATGGAGATGAAATTATTTATTTATGTAGTGGAAATTACAAAAAATACATGAATTTTAATGCTCAATATTTGATTCAATGGGAAATGATAAACTATGCAGTTAATCACAATTATAAGCGATACAATTTTTATGGAATTACAGAATTCAAAGATAAACATCATAAAGATTATGGAATGTATGACTTTAAAAAGGGTTTCAATGGGCGAGTTGTTGAATTGATTGGGGGATTTGAACTTCCTATTACAAAACATTATTATTTACATAAACTTTTATCTTCAATTAAAAATATTGGAAAGGGTAATCATTAATGGAACAGTATACATTTATAGAAAATATTGAAATTAAAGAATATCAATCATTTATAATAAACTCCGAAGTTGTTTCCTTCATGCAAGATTTTAATTGGGCCTCTGTAAAAAAAGATTGGAAATCCTTTCGTTTAGGGTTATATCATAACAAGAAATTAGTAGCTGTAGGGTTGTTACTAATAAAAAAAATTATAAAAGGTATTTACATTGGATATTTACCTAGAGGTTTTGTTGGAGATTTATCAGATGAAAAAATAGTAAACAACTTTACAGAAGGACTAAAAAAAGTAGCCAAAGAAAATCATTGTTATATGATTAAAATAGACCCTAATTTTTGCTTTCAAGAAACAAGTATCTCTGAAATCAAAAAAAACGAAAAAACAGATATTCCCATTATACTTTCTAAAAATAGTGAACAATATCATAAAACTTTATTAGCTCATCATTATAAACATAAAGGCTATCCTAAAGAATTATCTAAAACTTTTCAGCCGAGATTTCATATGATGGTTCCACTTATTGACAAAGATTTCGAACACTTTACTGAAGAAGAATTCATAAAGTCATACAAAAGAAAGATACGAGATCGAATTGGCAATTATCACACCAAACGTGGAGTATTTTTTGAACACACCACAGATAAAAAATATTTAAATGATTTTATGAATATTATTAAAGAAACTGAAAAAAGACAAGATATCCATCTTAGAAATAAAGAATATTTTGAAATTATTATGAATAAGTTTCATGAAAAAGCAGTTTTATTTTTTGGCAAAGTAAATTTACACACTTATTTAAATTTTTTAGAAAACAATAATGGAAAACATGAAGAGATTCAACTAATAAAAAAGTTAATCGCATCTGGAAAAGATATTATGACGCTATCTGCTGCTTTTGTAATTATGCCAACTAATCAATCCGGCATCAGAATTTCAGAATATTTATATGCAGGAAATCAATTATTAGCCAATAAACTCCAAGTCTCTTTAGGATTAGTATTTGAAATTTGTAAATATTCTATAGAGCAAAACTGTTCTTATTGTAATTTAGGTGGTGTTGATGGGAATTTGAATGACCACTTATCTATATTTAAATCAACATTCAATCCTATTGTAATGGAATTCGCTGGGGAATATGATTTACCTATAAAAAAATATCTTTATTATCCAATTGAGATCTTTCTTCCTGTTCTAAAAAAAATTTACAAAATTTTCATAAAAAAATGAAACATTCTCTTGAGGTTTCATTTTTATTATCAAATTTTATTAAGCAATTTATTGTATAAAAACATTTACATAAATTTTTCTATAACTTCTGCTACAAAAGACTTATATTCAACTTCAGTGCTCTCTTCTGCCTCGATTAAGCAAAGCGGAGGAAATAAGACACACCACCAATTATCTCCTTCCCCTTTTCCTAATGTAATCAAAAGAGACTCATACATTCCAGCATCGTATGTAACTCCTTTATATTGTTTTTCAGGAAAATAGTTTTGACCGAAATGTACTTGATACGTCAGTGGATATTTTTCAACTGTTAATAATTGTTTTACTTTTGTTTCAATGTTTGGTAGTTCTAATATTATCTTTTCTCTCGCTTCTTTACTTCCTTTTGTATCCTTTAAAAGAGCGTACATTTCTTTTTGTACCAAATCTCTTACTTTTCCTTTTATCAACTGGTCATAGTCACTATTACTATTTGCCAAAACTCTTAGTCTTATCGCATCATCTGGTATTAATTTTTCAGCACTCACGTGTCCTACAATAATATAAAATAATAAAATCATTATAATCAAAGTTATAGTCTTTTTCATAAAAAATCGTCCCCTCTATTTCTTTTTGGACGATTTCACTTCATTTTATTCATTATTTATGATAACTTTCATTATTTTTTATTTTGTAAGCTCGATACAATTGTTCTAATAAAAGAACTCTAAACAACTGATGTGGAAATGTTAACTTTGAAAATGACAACAAATAGTTAGCTCGATCTTTAATATCTTGATGCAGACCATATGATCCACCAATTACAAAAACTAAATTTGATGATGATAAGAAAATAGAATTGATCATTTGACTAAAGTCTAAAGATGATGTTTCTTTTCCTTCAATTGCTAGTGCTATCACATAATCTTTGGTTTCTATATGCTTCATTAATGCTTCTTTCTCTTGAGCTAATATTGTAGGAATATGATTGCCTTCTACATCGGCTACTTCAACAATATTAAGTTTGGTATATTTAGACAATCTTTTTTGATACTCAGCTAGCGCATCTTTCCAATATTGCTCTTTTATTTTACCAACACACAAAATCTTAATCATACCTCTATCAATTCCGTTCTTTCCGTTTGTTTGGCTATATAAATATGTTCTATCTTTTTTTGTTTTTTCAATAAAGCATTATTTAAAGCTTCCAACGCTTTTTCTGGAGTATTATTTTCTTCACTTAAATGGATTAAAATAATTTTTTTCGTTTCTTCTCCCATAAACTTTGTAATATAGTTAGAACAATCTTTATTAGATAAATGCCCTATATCTCCTAATATTCTTTGCTTTACATTATATGGATAATTTCCATTCATTAGCATTTCTACATCATGATTACTTTCAATGATATATATTTTTTTATTCTTTAATTTGCTATGATTTTTAATATTTATATATCCAGTATCTGTAATATAAACAACGGATGATTTATCAGATGACAATATATAGCCATTTGAATCCGAAGCATCATGCGAGGTCTTAAAAATTTCTATAAACAGATCAGATATATTGAAATCTTCGGTTACTATTTCATAATTCAAAATAGGAAATAATACATTTAATTCCTCATAAATTTTAGGTGTTAAATAAAGTTTTGTTTGATATTTTTTTACGAAAACCCTAATACCACTAATATGGTCAGTATGTGTGTGTGTCACTAAAATTCCATTGATCTCTTTTGGATCCACTCCTATTTCTTTTAACTTTCTTTCAGCATATAAAGAAGTTGTACCTATATCAATTAAAAGCTTTACATGCTCTGTTTCGATATAAGTACAATTTCCTTTTGAACCACTTGCTAAAACGCAAATTTTCATTAATAAAAATTCAGTGGATTATGAGATCTGCTTCCGCCTCGATATGGGAATCCTGACCAAATACCAAAGTGAACATGTGGACCTGTTGCCCATCCTGTATCTCCTACTTTTCCAATAGTAGAACCACGCGCTACAGTTTGTCCTTTTTGAACTAATATTTTTGACATATGACCATAATAAGTATAATATCCATTATTATGATTAATAATTACATAATTTCCATTAATATCATTATAACTAGCAACTTCAACTGTTCCGTTATTCGCTGCATAAAGTGGTGAACCATACCCAGTTCCTGCAATATCGATTGCATCATGTAACTCACGTTTTCCATTTATTGGGTTTATTCTCCAAGCATAATAAGAAGTAATTGTCCATCCGCTTTGTGTTGGCCATTGCCAAGAAGTTAATGAACCTACATTTGGAACATAATGTGTCCCTCTTCGAATGACTTCATTAATAGGAACTTTTAAAATTTCTTTTCCTTTTGGCTCAATATAGCTAATTTCACCATTTACATATTTCATATTTTGTGAAACTCTATCTAGCCCTTTTTCTCCTTTGGTTTCTACAAATTCTTCTCCGATCATCATATTGTCGTCTTTTATAATTTCCTGTCCATAATTACTTTCATGATCTTCTACTGAGTAAACAATTTTAACTACACTAAGCTGAGGATCAGTGATACCTATAACAACTTCTTGGTTCGGATAAAGTAAACTATTTTCATTTGTAAACTCTGGATTTGAAATTAAAAATTCACCTATACTAATTTGATTATTAAAAGCAATCTTTTCAATTGTATCTCCCATCTGAACAACATATTTTTTTGTTGCACTATCTTTCCCAAATACTAAGTCATGTGTTAAATCTTCTGCTGACGTATAGATTCCTTCTGTTACAGGGATTTTCATTTCCTTAATTGTTTTATCTCCATCTATATAAACATCAGTTATAATACTTCCTGTTGTATCTATTGGAGTTTGCAAATTATTTTTATAAGCTTCATATTGTTCTTCACCGACAAATATTTTTACAATTTCTTCTGCCGCTTGGCTAAAAATTTCTTCATTAAGAACATAATATTTACTAATTTTTTCTTTCGTTTCGTTTTCGCTTTCAGCTGAAGCGACAGTCTGTCTAATTGTTACCTGATATCCTTTAATTGTAAATGGTCTCTGCTCTTTTATTTTATTGTAGATACTCCTTACAGAATCTAGTTTTTGATCGTATGTTGTAATCTTTTTTATTTCCAATCCCTCTGGGGCATAAACTACATCTACATTATACTTACGCTTTATTTGACTTCCTTCTCCATCAATATATCGTTCTAATGCTTTTTTAGATTTGACTACTCCAATCACCTCATCATCAAGATAAACTTGATAATAAGCATTTGGCTCTGTTAAGCTTTTATAATTAAATCCTAATAGAAAAACAGAACTTCCTATCAAAATGCAAGTCATAATAATTCCAAATTTTTTCAAACTATTCACCTACTCTTCTTCTCTGTTTGTCATATTAACAAATGTACTAGTATTTCTTCTGAAAATCAAATCAATTGTAGTCGTTGGACCATTACGATGCTTTGCAATGATAAACTCACTTTTACTAGTATTTTCATCAATAGAAATTTGTTTTGTATAGTAATCATCACGGTATAGGAAAGCTACAATATCGGCATCTTGTTCAATAGATCCAGATTCTCTTAAATCACTCAGTAAAGGTCTTTTATCATCTCTTCCTTCAACACTACGAGAGAGCTGCGCTAAAGCGATTACAGGAATTTCTAATTCCATTGCTAAAGTTTTTAAAGAACGAGAGATTTCTGATACTTCTTGCTGTCTATTTCCTGCATATTTTGCAGATCCACTAATTAACTGCAAATAGTCGATGATTACAATTCCCAATCCATCTTCTGAACTAGCTAATCTCCTACATTTTGCACGAATCTCTCCAATTGTCATTCCAGGTGTGTCATCTATAAATATTTTTGTTTCTGATAACCTACTTACAGCTTCATTAATTCGTTTCCAATCATTATGTTCAAAGCTTCCATTTCGAAGTTTATATCCATCAATTTGTCCTGCTGATGAAATCATTCTTGTTACAAGCTGCTCTGCCCCCATCTCCATGTTAAATAATGCAACACTTGTACTATTGTTTTTGGCTATATTCACTGCTAAATTTACAGCAAGAGCTGTTTTTCCCATTGCTGGACGAGCTGCTATAATAATTAATTCATTAGAATGAAAACCACTTGTTACCTTATCTAAATCATAAAATCCTGTTGCTAATCCAGTAACTTCTCCTTTTCTCTGCGACAATTTATCCAAATCAGCCTGTGTTTTTAATAATACTTCCTGAAGGGTTCTAAATTCTGATCCTTTTCTTGTTTTTACAACACTCAAAATCTTTTTTTCAGCATTGTCTAATATCTCGCTTAATTCTTCATTACCATTATATCCTTCTGTCACAATATTTGTCGCTTCTTCTATAAGTCTTCTTAAAATAGCCTTTTCATTTACTATTTTAATATACTCATCTACATTTGCTGCTGTTGGGACACTATTGATGACTTCCATCAAATAATCGACATCACCAATTTGTTTTAGCCATCCACGGTTAGATAATTCATCTGTTACAATTGTCAAATCAACTGGAATATTTTTTTCTAGCAAATCACTTAATACTGCAAAAATTTTAGCATGGGCATCCAAATAAAACAATTCTTTATTTAAAGATTCCACTCCTTTTTGCAAAGCATATTTTGATAAAAACATTGAACCCAATACAGATTGTTCAGCATCTAGATTATGAGGCATAACTCTTTCTGCCATTTTTCCACCTTATTTCTGTTTTACTAACTTTATTTTTAGTGTTGCTATTACCTTTTTGTGCAATACTACTTTTATTTGATGAACACCTAAGCTAGTTAAACCACTATCTATTTCAATAGCTTTTTTATCAATTTCATATCCAAGATTTTTTAATTCAGAAACAATTTGTTTTGAACTAACACTTCCAAATACACGATCCTGTTCTCCTGTTTTAACAGGAATTTCTATTGTCATTTTTTCCAATTTTTCTTTTACCATTTCACAATCTTTAATTTTTAAATTTTCTTGTAATTCCATTTCTGCTTGTTCTTTTTTTAAACGATTAATACCAGTATTTGTTGCTTGAATTGCATACCCATTTTTTATTAAAAAATTCATTCCATATCCATCTTTTACTTCTTTTATTTCTCCCTTTTTCCCCTGGTTCTTTACATCTTTTAAAAATATTACTTTCATTCTTTCACCTCTGATTCACTATTTCTATAATTCTATTTTTTACTTCCTCCATCTTAGCGTTTGCTAACTGAGCTGCTGCATCTGTTAAGTGGCCTCCACCACCTAAAATACTCATAATTTCCTCTACATTGACATTTCCTAATGATCTAGCACTTACTCCTATTACATTCTTCTCTAATCTTCCAATTGTAAAAGAAGCTTCCACTTTATCAAACTGCAATAATTGCTCTGCTATTTCAGCTAAATCTTTTGGAGTGTATATAGAATCATCCATCATACAAAGAGCCATATTCTCATTAATCATATCACTTTTATCAACAAAATAACTTCTTTTTAAATAGGCTTCTTTTGTTTCCTTTAATAATTCTTGTTTCAAAATGGAATTTGCTCCCATAGACGTCAGTATTGCTGCTGCTTCATATGTTTTTTCTGTCGTCTTTAATTTGTAATTACTTGTGTCAATTTCTATTCCTGTTATCATAATAGTTGCAATAATAGACTCTACTGTTTTATTTAAATATTTTAAATAATATACCATGAATTCAGTAACACTAGAAATGCTAGAATTAATATAAGAAAATTCAGTTTCTTTAATATAATTTGTACCTTTAATATGATGATCGAGTACAATTACATGTTTACAATTCTCCAATATTTTTTTACTCTCTACCATCTCAGCTTTATGAACATCTAATATAATCAATAAAGTGTTTTCTGAAATTTCTTGTAATGCTTTTTTTTCTGCTTTTTGTTTCACTTCAACTTTATTTTGTTGCAAGAACTCATACATTTTCAAAACAGATCTATCTTTTGGTTCTTCTGTATCAATGATATAGCATTCTTTTTTAAAAGAAGTTACAATTTTATACAAACATATTGAGGCCCCTAATCCATCTAAATCAGGATTTTTATGTGTCATAATACAAACATTATCATATTTTTTAATTAATTTTGTTAATGTGTGAAAAGCATCTATCATAACTCACCTCTTCATCTACAACATTTATTATACTATAAAAAGTTTTTTATGTCTTTAAAAAAGCAAAGAAAACTTTTTGATATAAAAAAATGTTATTTAAAATGTAGAAAAGAGTTCTAGATAATTCTTCAAAATGTTATACTTATTATAGCAATTTTTCACCTAAAAAAATAACTAAAAAATCAAGAGTTTTTCTCTTGATTTCAGGCTGTTGACAAAGTCGATTTTTCAAATCGGCTTTGTCACAGCCTTTTATATTTCCCACATCAAAGCATAAAAAAGGAACAAATTTAGGGATTAGGTGCCTAATATTTGCTCTTATTTAGACCTTTTTACCCACTTTGAATTTATTAAAAAGTTAAATTTTTCAAAATAGGTAGTTTGTCAACGCTCTGAAATCAAGAGTTTTTCTCTTGATTTATCTTTTCTGCTAATTCATGAATCTTTTTCAAGCGATGATGTAATCCAGATTTTGTAATTGATTTCCCTGTTTCAAGACTAATTATTTCACTTAATTCTTGCAAAGAAGCCTCTGGATACTTTTTTCGATACCTAGCTACTTCTTTCACCTTTTCATCTAGTAATTCAAAAACATCAGCATTCTCTAATACTTCCACTTCTTTTACTTGGATAGACGCCGCCATAATCATTTTATCCACATTTGCCTGTTCACAATTATTGAGCCTATTTGTCATATTTTTATGATCTCTATAAATTCGAATGTCTTCATAGTATAAAACTGCATTTGAAGCCTGGATAATTCTTAAGAAATCACCAATCTTTTCTGCTTCTTTCAAATATACCATATATTTATTTTCCCTTTTAATATATTTTGCATTCAAATAAAATTCATTTAAAATACTGCAAATAAACATTGCATATTCTTCACTATCTACTAAAAATTCCAGATGATACCTTGATTTTTTTGGATCATTAATACTTCCTATAGAAAGAAATAGTCCTCTTAAATACGCTCTTTTCAAATCATTATCTGCGATAATATAATCTTTTGGAACTTCCAAATAAATTTCTTTTTCTAATAAACTTAAATCATTTAAAATTAGCTTTCTTTTATAAGTAGATTCTAACATATAAATTAAATTTTTATTATAATTATACCCTTTACGAACTGTAATTTTTGGAGTTACAGCATAAATATCTTTCAAAAGTCCAAAAATCCTTCTAGCAACACTAGAATTTTCTGTGCTAACTCGAATAAAGTTATTTTTATAATTTCCAATATTTCGTATTATTGCGGATAATTCTGCTATATTTTCTGTTTCAATTGCTTCTAATTTGCTTACTTCATTTTTTACTATACTTGTAAACGACATTATACATTCATCAAATATGCGAAAATATGAAATGCCAAGCGATTCACATTATGTCGCAAATATCCCTCATTAATACTAGTAAAATCTTGCGCTATTATTTCGAGTCCTAATTTTTCCAATTCTTCTTCATCGAATAAAACGGGATCTTTCTGTTCCATTGTTTCATATTTTCTACACAATTTTTCTTCTATTTCCCCATTATTAGCAATTAAAACATCTACTTGTCTCTTTTTTAAATATTGATTCAATAATTTAACATGATCACTTGCTTTAAAATCATCTGTTTCACCAGGTTGAGTCATCATGTTACAAACATACATGATTTTGGCTTTTGTTTTTGCCAAAGTATCTACCATATCTTCACAAATCAAGTTTGGAATAATACTAGTAAATAAGCTTCCCATACTAAGTATAATTAAATCTGCTTCCTTTACAGCCTTTAACGCTTTTGGACATACTTTTGGCTCTTTTAAATAATAAACTTCTTTTATGACCTGATCTGATTCTGTAATATAATGTTCTCCTTCTATCACACTTCCATCTGACATTTTGCCAACTAAAGTAACATTTTCTTCCGTTAAAGGTAAAACTTTCCCTTTTAAATTTAAGACTTTTCCAATTGATTCAATTCCATCTGACATATTTCCAGCTACATTTTGCATAGCTGTCAAAAGAAGATTTCCTAATGCATGACCATTTAAATCACTCGTCGTATCAAAACGATAATTTAAAAGTTGCTGAAATAAAGGTTCTGTTTCTGAAAGAGCAACCAATACTTGTCTAATATCCCCTACTGCAGGAGTATTAAACTCTTCTCTAAGCCTCCCTGTGCTTCTTCCATCATCACATACTGAAACGATCGCTGTAATATCAACAGGATATTGTTTTAACCCGCGTAATAAGGTTGACATACCTGTTCCTCCACCTAAAACGACAATTTTCTTATTCATTTTACCATCCCCATACTATTATACTATAATTTAGGAAAGAATAAAACAAATAGAAAAAGAAGCTTTACTTTATATTTGCTTCTTTCTTTATTATAGTCCGCCTCCTACAGAGGCCTCCTACTATTAATGCATTATTATATAGAAATGTTTTTTATTTGTAAATGTTTTTGGAAAAATTTGTCAAAAAACTTTTTCTTTCTTTTCCTCATCCTCTGCTTTCATTCTCAATAGTTCACGTTGAATACTAGACAGATATTCTATTGCTTGAATTGGAGTGATCGTATTAAGGTCCAAAGACTCCAATGCCAATAAGCAATCAAGCTGGGATGCAAAAGCTGGATCCATTTTTTTATCTTCTTTTAAATCAATCACTTCTACTTCTTTTCCATTTTCTTTCAATCTTCTCAGATATTTCGTTTTCGCACTTTCAGGAAAACCACATTTCATAACTCTGTCATTAAGAGGAACACATTTTAGTTTTGTCATATTGCTCATTGTAATTGCATCCTCACCAATAAAAATATAAAATAGACCTGCTTTTATCAAATACATTTTATTTGGATCTTCTCTTTTTAGTTCTAAATATCTTGTATATAGCTTACTCAAAATATCACCTACTTAAAAAAGCAGTACTCATAAAAAAGTACTGCTTGCTATCTATTACTAATTTTAGTATATAGTTTTTTTTCACTGCTGTCAACGTTCTATCAGCTTTGCAATAATTTTTTTTGCTTTTAATATTTTGCAATATCTTATATAATTGTTTTCCTTGGAATCATACTTTCTAACTCTCACTACATTGGTAAATACCATATAGCTAATTTTTCTTTTCTCTAAGTCTTTCAAGTTATTCCAAAATTTTATATCTTTTAATAATTCCTTATCTTGGTCACAAGAAAAATAGCGATTATTTTCATTAAATAATACCAAATAATCTTTATGCTTTCTTTTAATAAAATCATATCTTGTTTTTAAACTCATTATATACCTCCTGAAAGTAAAACGTATTTTACTTTCTATATATACCTTCTTCTGGATAAAATCCAAGGATAAATGATGTCCTTTAAAATTCTCTATTATAACCTTAATCATAACATCTCATTACATGCTTAAAGGGCTGGGCGCACCCCATTGTTAGTGTTGTTCGCGTTGTTCCAGCTGACATTCCCGCTCGTATTCACATTCCACACGTTATTCGAGTTGCCGCTATTAGGAGCCTCAATTTAATTTTTATACATTTACCCTTTTTTCATTAAAGGATTGGGCGCACCCCAGGAGTAGTGTTGTTCGCGTTGGTGTTCGTGACATTCCCGCTCGTATTCACATTCCACACGTTATTCGTGTTGCTGCTATTAGGGTGCTGTTTTTGTATTACATTTACCCGTTATTTTAAATTTGTATTGTTGAAAAATCCATAAACATATATTCTTATTACATTCAAGCTCTTCCATTATTCTGTCATAAATATTATTTAAGCATATATTCTATATTTTAATTTTCAAAAATTTAAAGGATTGGGCGCACCCCATTACTGTTGTTCGCGTTGTTCCAGTCGACATTCCCGTTCGTATGCACAATCCACACGTTATTCGTGTTGCCGCTATTAGGAGTGTAACGTCCTTTATTTTACTTACATTTAACCTTTATTCAAATCTATTTCATATTTCATCTTACAAGAAAAAAATTTCATTTCTATGTATATTATTTTATAAACTCAATTAAGAATAAACATTATCCTTTAAAATTTCTATTACAACTTTAACCATCATATTTAATTACTTCATTAAAGGGCTGGGCGCACCCCAGGAGTAGTCCAGTTCGCGTTGTTGTTGTTGACATTCCCGCTCGTATGCACATACCACACGTTATCCGAGTTGCCACTATTAGGAGTGTAACGTCCTTTTGCTCACATCTACCCTATATAGTTAAAATCTGTTTTTATTTATCATTATACACTTATTAAAAATAAGACGTATCTTATTTTATATATATACCATTTTCTGGATAAAATCCAAGGATAAATGATGTCCTTTAAAATTCTCTATTATAACCTTAATCATAACATCTCATTACATGCTTAAAGGGCTGGGCGCACCCCATTGTTAGTGTTGTTCGCGTTCGGTGTGTTGACATTCCCGTTCGTATTCACAGCCCACACGTTATTCGTGTTGCCGCTATTAGGAGTGTAACGTCCTTTACTATACTCACATTTACCCTACAATCAATTTTTTCATTATAAATTATTATTTTAGCACGTTTAAAGGATTGGGCGCACCCCATTAGTGTTGTTCGCGTTCGGTGTGTTGACATTCCCGTCTGTACGCACGCGCCACACGTTATTCGTGTCGCCGCTATTAGGAGTGCAACATCCTTTACTATACTTACATTTACCCTATAATTAATTTTTTCATTATAAATTATTATTTTAGCACGTTTAAAGGATTGGGCGCACCCCATTGTTGTTGTTCGCGTTGTTGTTCGTGACATACCCGCTCGTATTCACAAGCCACACGTTAATCGTGTTGCCGCTATTAGGAGTGCAATGTCTCTTACTATATTCACATTTACCCTATATAATCAAAATCAATCTTTTATTTATTTTTTACTATATACTCACTAAAAATAAGACTTATCCTATTTTATATATATACTCTTTTTTGGATAAAATCCAAGGATAAATGATGTCCTTTAAAATTCTCTATTATAACCTTAATCATAACATCTCATTACATGCTTAAAGGGCTGGGCGCACCCCATTACTGTTGTTCGCGTTGTTAGTGTTGACATTCCCGTTCGTATTCACATTCCACACGTTATTCGTGTCGCCGCTCCAAGGAGTGTAACGTCCTTTACTATACTCACATTTACCCATTAATTCTATAAAAAATAATAAACTTACATACAGAATTGAAATAGAACGTATCCCATTTCACATATATACATTTTTTTGAACATTAGTTCAAGGATAAGAGATGTCCTTTAAAATTCTCTATTATAACCTTAATCATAACATCTCATTACACGCTTAAAGGGCTGGGCGCACCCCAGGAGTAGTGTTG
>CANEDJ010000030.1:0-17543 GCA_947426265.1 uncultured Mycoplasmatota bacterium
TATCTGTAATAAATGCTATAAGATGCATAGTATTTTATTATTATAAAAGAAAAGCAATTCTTAAGTTAAAAAGTATGAATGATATGCCTGTAATCGGAATCACAGGAAGCTATGGAAAGACGAGTAGCAAAAATATTTTAGCTGACATTTTAAATGTCAAATATAATGCCTTCCCAACTCCTAAAAATTTTAATACTACTTATGGAATGATTAATACCATCAATAATTATCTGGACAAGTTTAGTGATTATTTTATTGCTGAAATGGGTGCATTTAAAACAGGTGAGATCAAAGAAATTTGTGATTTAGTTCATCCTAAATATGGAATTTTGACAAAGGTTGGGACAGCTCATTTAGAAAGCTTTGGAAGCAGAGAAAATATTCAAAAAGGAAAGTTTGAATTAATTGAATCACTTCCTAGCGATGGAATTGGAATATTGAATGCAGATGATAGTTATCAGAAATCATATCGCTTAAAAAATAATTGTAAAATTGTTTGGATTGGCATTGAAAATGAAGCAGATGTACAAGCGACTAATATTAAACTTTCTTATAAAGGAACAAGTTTTGATGTTATTTTTAAAGGAGAAAAAGAAAAATTTCATTTTGAAACAAGATTGCTAGGAAAAGCAAATGTTTATAATATTTTGGCTGGAATAGCGCTTGGAAAAAATCTTGGTATATCAATAGAACAACTAATGTTGGGTGTAAAGAGAATAAATGCAGTAGAACATAGATTAGAACTTAAAAAATATGGGAATATTAATCTTATAGATGATGCTTATAATTCCAATCCAGATGGCTCTAAAATGGCAGTAGAGGTTCTTGGAATGATGCCAGGGAAAAAAATCATTGTAACACCTGGGATGATTGAATTGGGACCTGATGAGTATCAATATAATCAGACATTTGGAGAACAAATAGCAGGTATAGTAGATGAAGCAATATTGATTGGAGAAAAGCAAACAAAAGCGATTTATGAAGGATTAATAAGAAAAAATTTTCCAAAAGAACATATTCATATTTTAAATGATGTGAAATTGGCATTTCCATTAATGCAAAAGTTAGCTGAAAAAGAAACTTATGTGTTACTAGAAAATGATTTGCCTGATATATTTAATGAAAAATAGAAAGAAGTTGAGTTTATGAAAATTAGAGTAGGAGTTATATTTGGTGGTGCAACAGTAGAACATGAAGTTAGTGTTATTTCGGCTGTTCAAGCAATGGGATCAATGAATACAGATAAATATGATATTATTCCAATTTATATTGGAAAAGATCGAATTTGGCACACTGGGAAAATGCTTATGGATATTGAAGTCTATAAAGACTTAGATATGATAAAAAGATATGCCAAACAAGTAATGTTGTGTAAAAAAGATGGAGCTTATGTGTTAGAGACAACAAAAGGATTGTTTCGAAAAACGATATCTGAATTAGATATTGCTTTTCCAATTGTTCATGGAAATAATGCTGAAGATGGTACTTTACAAGGACTTTTAGATTCTATTGGCATTCCATATGTTGGAAGTAGGGTACTAGGATCTGCTTTAGGACAAGATAAAGTGATTATGAAGCAAGTAATGAAAGAAGCAGGACTTCCTATTGTTGATTATACGTGGTTTTTTGATAATGAATATTTAGAAGATACAGATAATATTTTAAAAAACATCAAAAAGATTGGTTATCCAGTTATTGTAAAACCAGCTACGTTAGGAAGTAGTGTCGGGATTACTTATGTAAAAGATCATGATCATATTATTGATGCAATTAATGAAGCAATACGCTATGATAATAAGATTGTTGTAGAAAAGGCAGTAGAAGAATTAACAGAAGTAAATTGTAGTGTTTTAGGAAATTATGAATATAGAGAAGCAAGTGTATTAGAAGAAGTAATGAGTACAGAGGAATTCTTAACTTACCAAGATAAATATTTGGGAAATGGAAAAGGTTCTAAATCAAAAGGAATGGCTTCTACAAATCGAATTGTACCAGCTAGATTAGATAGCAAAATGACTGAGGAAATTCGTGAATTAGCCAAAGAAGTTTGTCGAGTTTTAAATCTAAGTGGAGTAACTAGAGTCGATTTTTTGATTGATAAAAGCAAAAACCGAGTTTATGTCAATGAGCCAAATACGATTCCAGGTTCATTATCATTCTATTTATGGGAACCAACTGGAAAGAAATATGAAACTTTATTAGATGATATGATTTCATTAGGAATTAAAGAATTTAAAAGAAGAAGTAAAAAAATAGATACTTTTGAAACTAACATTTTAAGTAATTTTAGTGGAGTAAAAGGTTGTAAAGGACTAAAAGGCGTAAAAGGGACAAAGAGAATGTAAGTTTTGCTTTGATAAAAACTTTTCTTTTTTTAGTAGAAAACTCTAGAATAGAAAGATAATCATAAAAGTGAAAAAGTTTATTGGAATATAACAGTAGTGCAATAGAACTTATAAGTTTTGTTTAAGAAAAATGGAAAAAATAGTTCTAAATTGTACTTTGCAAGTGAGGAAAAATATGAAAGAAATAATAGACTTCATTGTTTTAATCGTTTTATATATGGTTATATTTTATAAAAAATGGAAATCAAAAGGGAAATATGCATTATTTATCAATACTACAATGTATTTATATTTATCAGGTGTGTTATATTTTACTTTAATGCCTATCATAACATCATTGCCTTTTATATTTAATCATCCATATGAATCAATGAACCTAGTTCCGTTTATCGATGTTTTAAGTGGTAGAGGAGATTTCATGAGACAAGTAGGTTTAAATATAATCATGACAGTACCTTTTGGATTTTTATTACCACTAACGGAAGGAAGAAAAACCACATTTTTAAAAGTCATTATTTATAGTTTTTTGTTGAGTTTCAGTATTGAAATATTGCAACCCTTAATAAATGGTTTTAGGTCATCAGATATAACAGATTTAATAACCAATGTGTTTGGTGGAATGATAGGGTATATCATATATTTAATATTGAAACCTTTAATAACAAAAGTATTATATAAAATAAAGAACAATTAATTAAAAATTGAAAACGAGATAAATTTTTATGTATGACAGAAGTCATTTTAAAATTTAAAAATTTTTATCAAAGAAACGATACTATCAAGAAAAGGATTACAACAATAATCATACAAATTAGAAATGGAAAACTATTAGGAGAAAAGAGGTCTCAGATGAAAAGAACGCGGATATTATTAGGTAGTATTCTTATAATAGGTCTTTTGATAGTAGGAACAAGTTTATTTATAAAACAAGACAAAACTCTTTCTTATAATAAAGAATTGACACGTAAAGTTGGAGAAGAAGTTCCAGAACAAATAGAGTATAAAATGGGAAAAAAAACATACAAGGAAAAAATTATATGGAGTGATCTTCAAGTAGAAGATGGAAATGTATATTATACAGGAACATATAAAGGAATGTTTTTGATTAAAAAGAAATTGTATGAAGTAACACTAATAGTAACTGATGATGTAGCTCCTATCATAGAAGGTGTTCAAAATATTGAAATTTATGAGGATGAAGAACTTGATTTATTGAAAGCAGTCAAAGTAACTGATAATAGTCATGATGAAGTTTCTCTTATTTTAAAAGGAGAATATGATATCACAAAAAAGGGAGAATATCTGCTTACTTATGAAGCCAAAGATAAAGTTGGAAATGTTACTACAAAAGAATTTACGTTAACTGTAAAAGAAAAAGTAGTAGAAAAACCAAATGGAAACACTAATGCTTCTAAAATAGTAGGAACAACCAAAAAAGGTTATAAAATCGAAATGAAAAATGGTGCTTATTATATCAATAATATTTTAATTGCAAATAAAACCTATTCTCTTCCAAGTACTTATGCACCAGGTTTACTTCCAGAGTTAAATAACGCTTTTGAAAAACTGAAAAATGCAGCAGCAGAAGATGGGATAAGTTTAAAAATCATTAGCGGATTTCGTTCTTATCATTCTCAAAACAGTATTTATAACAATTACGTTGCTAGAGATGGAAAAAAAGAAGCAGATACTTATTCAGCACGTCCTGGACATTCTGAGCACCAGACAGGACTTGCAATTGATGTCAATAGTTTGATGTTTGATTTTGGAGAAACCAAAGAAGGAAAGTGGCTGCAAAATCATGCTCATCAATATGGATTTATTATAAGGTATCCTGAAGGAAAAGAAGCAATTACAGGATACAGATATGAACCATGGCATTTAAGATATGTTGGAGAACTTTCAAAAGAATTATATAATGATGGAAACTGGATTACACTAGAAGAATATCTAGGAATTACTAGTAACTATCAAAATTAGCTATTCCATTTTTTAAAAATGTGTTATAATATATTTGTGATTGCCTCGTAGCCAAGTGGTAAGGCATCGGACTCTGACTCCGACATTTCGCTAGTTCGAACCTAGCCGAGGCAGCCAAATATATATTGAAGAAGCGTTGAATAAGAAGAGTATAATCATTGTTTTTTTTAAGAGACTTCATGGATGGTGAAAATGAAGAAAAAGCAGATTAGAAGAAACTTAGGAGCTTAAAAACGTTGATGGCGTTAACATAAGAGATAATAGAAATATTATGAAGTAAGGTGGTACCGCGACTTTTCGCCCTTACAACATAATATTTTTTTGTTTAAGAGAGGATTGATAAAATGACAAACAAAGAATTGGCAAATTTAATATTTCCAAATATTACAAAAACAATAGCAGATTATGAGAATTTGTATCCAAAAAGAAACTTGGATGAAAAAGCAGTAGTGACTCGTTTTGCACCATCTCCAACTGGATTTGTGCATTTAGGTTCTTTATTTTCATCTTTTGTTGCAAGAAAAGTAGCAACACAAACAAATGGAATTTGTTTCCTTCGAATTGAAGATACAGACCAAGAAAGACTTGTAGAAAATAGCGTAACAGAAATCATTAGAGATTTAAAAAATTATCAAATTGAGTTTGATGAAGGAATGATTAGTGAAGAAGAGGAAAAAGGCAATTATGGACCTTATATACAAAGCAAGCGAAAAGATATTTATCAAGCATTTGCTAAATATTTAATAGAAGAAGGGCTTGCATATCCATGTTTCTTAACAAAAGAAGAATTAGAAGAAATGCGTGAAGTACAAGAAGCATCAAAAGAGAGACTTGGATGTTATGGAAAATATGCAAAATATAGAGATTTGCCAAATGAAATGGTTGCAGAAAAGATCAACAACGGAGAACCTTATATCATTCGTTTAAAGTCCCCTGGAAATTTTGACAAAAAAGTTGTTGTCAATGATTTGATTCGAGGAAAAATAGAATTTCCAGAAAATGACATAGATTTGATTATTATTAAAAAAGATGGACTTCCAACTTACCATTTTGCGCATTTAGTAGATGATTATTTAATGGGTACTACACATGTAATAAGAGGAGATGAATGGGTATCCTCTTTACCAGTTCATGTACAATTATTTGAAGTATTTGGTTTTAAAGCTCCAAAATATGCTCATCTTTCTCCACTTATGAAAATAGATGAGGAAACGGGTGGAAAAAGAAAACTAAGTAAAAGAAAGGATCCAGAGTTAGCAGTGAGTTTCTATCATGAAGCGGGAATTCCAGAAGAAGCAGTTTTATTATACTTAATGACAATTGCTAATTCTAATTTTGAAGCTTGGTTTGATGCTAACCCAAGTTCCTCTATCAATGAATTTACTTTTGATTTTAAAAAAGTAAGCGCAAGTGGTGCTTTATTTGATTTAGAAAAACTAAATAATATTTCAAAAAATTACATTAGCAAATTAAAAGCAACAGAAGTATATAATAGAACTCTTATTTATGCCAAAGAATTTGACCCAGAATTTGCTTCTATTTTGGAAAAATATCCAGATTATTCTACCTCTATTTTTAATATTGAAAGAGAGCAGAAAAAACCAAGAAAGGATTATGCAACGTTTAAAGAGGTAAAAAATGAAGTTTGGTATATGTATGATGAATATTTTATAGGGGATATCAATTATGAATTTGGAAAAGTAAATGAGGAATCGGAAATTCATACTATTTTATCTACTTATTTTACCAAATACTATAATGCAGAAGATGATAAGGAAACATGGTTCAACAAAATAAAAGAATTGTCAAAAGAATTGGGATATTGTCCTGATATGAAGGAATATAAAGCGGCTCCAGATGCTTATAAAGGAAATGTAGCAGATATTAGTACAGTGATTCGTGTTGCACTTACTTCTAAATCACAAACTCCAGATTTATATGAAATTTTAAAATTATTAGGAATAGAAAGAATTCAAAATAGAATTTCTAAATTTTGATATGATGATTGTAAAAAAATGGAATTTGAGTTATTTATGTGAAAGTAAAGAAAAGTGGCAAGAGTTAGGAACCAAATTAGCGCAAAAAATAGAAGATCTTAAAAATTATGTTTCAAAAATGGAAACTGTAAATGATATGAAAGATTTCATGGAAACAAAAATTGAAATGGATCAGTTGATTGAGCAGATATATTGTTATCCAAAAAGATTTCTAGATTTAAATAGTCAAGATGAAGAAGCAAAAGCAATGTTTCATAAAGCTCTTTCTTATTATGAAGAAACAGAAAAGGCGACTGTTTTATTCAAAAAAATTATTTTAGAAAATTCAGAATTGGTAAATGAATTTGTCTCAAAATTTCCTTATTTTAAAAGATATATAGAACTTATTTATCGAATGAGTGAACATCAAGTACAAAATGAAGAAGCTTATGTGGTACTCCAAAAACAGTTAGAAATACTTCAAGATATTTATCGTTCTTTAATAAGGGGAGATATGGTATTTAAAAACCCAGAAACAGGAGAGATTGTAACAGAAACAATGCTTTCTAGTCTTTCTCATTCTAAAAATGTAGAAGATCGAAAACGTGCTTTTGAAATAACTATGAATGCTTATAAAAGCATTTCTAATGCTTTAGCAACTATTTATCAAAATAAGATATTAACAGAAGAGAGAATTGCTAATCAAAAAGGATTCATGACTCATTTAGAAGCTAGATTATATGAAGATGCATTGCCAGATTCTATCGTTTCTAGTTTGATTACAACTGTAAGAGATCATTTGGAGATAGAACATCAATTTATGCAATATAAAAAAGATACATTAGGATTGCAAGAATTTCATCTATATGATATGTCAGAAACTGCTTTTTCTAATGATATAAAAAAGTTTTCTTTAGAAGAAGCACTAGAAATTTTAAAAGAAAGTTTTGGTATACTAGGAGAAGAATATATAAAGTTGCTAGAAGAAGGATTTTTTAATGGATGGATGGATTTAGAACCATCAAAAATAAAAAGAAAAGATTCCTTTAGTTGTATTACTTATAGTGGGGTTCCTTATACCATGTTACAGTATCATGGAGATATGAATTCTTTGCGAATTCTTGCTCATGAAACTGGACATATGGTTCATACTTCTTTAGCAAAAGAAAATAAATTTGAATACTTTGAATATTCTCTTTTCCTGGCTGAAATTGCTTCTAAAGTACATGAAATATTGTTGTATCATTATCTAATTGGAAAAAGTGAAAGCAAGGAAGAAACTTATTATTTAGTAGAGCAGATGTTATCTAGTTTTTGTACTTCTTTATTTTCACAAACAATGTTAACAGAATTCGAACAAGAAGTTCATAAGAAATTACAAAATCAGAAATCGATCCAAACAAAGGATTTACAATCTTTATATTGTTCCTTGGCAACTACATATTATGGAGAAGCATTTGAATGTGATGACTTAGTAGGTATGAGTTTTGGAAAAATTCCACATTTTTATCTTTATCCATCTTATTATGTATGGCAATATGGTGTTGGAATATCAATTGCTCATAAAATTGCAGCAGATTTAATTGATGATAAAAATAATATGAGGAAAAATTATCTTGAATTTTTGAAAGCAGGAAATCGATTAAATGTAATAGATTCTTTGAAGCTTGTTGGAATAGATTTAGAAAATGGAAATTATATCGAAGAAGCTTGTGACTTTATGAAAGAGAAAATGAAGGTGTTAAAACGATGAAAGAAATAGAAAATATTTTATTAAAACCTGATATTCTAACTTCTATCCAAGAAAATCAAGAAGCTTTATTTTCTTTAGTTCCTGAGTTGAAAACTATGGTAAAGTTTCCTCATAATCATCCTCATCATCATTTAGATGTTTGGGGGCATACTTTATTGGCTCTTTCTTTTAGTGAGGTAGATTTGGAAATAAGACTTGCCTTGTTGTTGCACGATATTGGAAAAACAACTTGTTATCAGGATGGAGAGGTGAGACATTTTCGTGGTCATCCATATGAATCCTTTCATATTTCTGTGCCAATATTAGAAAGACTGGGATATTCTTCTAGTGAAGTTGCCAGAATTGGATTTTTAATTGCTTGCCATGATGAAAGTGCAAAAAAAGCAGCAAATGATATGCCGAAAGAGTTAATACAAAAATTGGTAAAAATGCAATATTGTGATGCCAAAGCTCATCATCCAGATTATGTTGAAAGAAAAGTAAAGCGAATTGATGAGGTAGTAGGGGATCTTGATTTATCATTAGAACCTCAATTATAAAACAACAATAGTTGTTTTTTTATGTACAAAATAATTTAATAAACAAGTGGGAAAATGATGATCAATTTCTTTTTGTGAATGCAATTTATTTACTAAAAAAACAGTATATGATAAAATAAAGATAATAAGGAAAGTAGTGGAAGTATGTCAAAGAATTATCAGTCGTTATTTAGTTTGAGGCTTTTAAAAAGCATTATTGGTATATTTACAAGTAACTTTTTGGTTTTATATTTTTTAGAACTTAATAATCAAAATATTTTGCCTCTTGGAATTTATTATATTGTTGTTTATCTTACCATTTTTTTAACGATTTTCTTTGTTAGAAATATTTGCAAAACAAAAAGAAGGATTTATTTGCTTCGTATTGGTATTTTATTAAATTTTGTTTATTTTTTATTGCTTGCTATATTAAAAGAAAAGATTATTTCTTATGTATGGCTGATTGGATTAGTCTATGGACTAGAAGAAGGATTTTATTATTCTATTTATAACAATTTTGAATCGACAGGAATCAGTAATGAAGAAAGAGCTAAATTTATTGGCTCTTATACTGCCTGGAATGCGATTTTAGGAATGCTGATTCCCATTTTTTTCGGTTCCTTGATTAGTGCTGAAGGATTTGGAAGAGCAGTAATTGTCGTGCTTATTTTAGTAATGTTTCAAATTGCATGTTCTCTTATTTTTAAAGATTCTCATATTCCAAGAGCAGATAAAACAGATTTAAGAGGGTATAGAAAACTAGTAGAAAGAAAAACCTGCGTTCAGAAGTCTTATTTATTGTCTATTTTTGAAGGCTTTATTTATAATGGAGCTTTTAATAGTATTGTTACTGTTTATATTATTAAAGTGTTTAGTAATAGTTTTGAATTAGGAATCTTTACAGCGTTATTTAGCTTGGTAACTTGTATTTGTGGAATTTTGTTTGCAAAAAAAGTAAAAGAACAAGACTATCAAAAATTATTAAAATTTTCTACTTTTTTCATGATTACAGGAATTATTTTTATTATGATTGCTTGTAATACATTTACTATAATTTTATTTAATTTTTTCCTAGTCTTTTCAAAATCTCTAATGACTTTGATTAATGAAAAGAACAAATTTGATATTACCAATTTGTCAGAGATCAAAAATAGGTATAAAGAAGAATACTTTTTAGGGGTAGAAGGTTCTTTGATGATTGGAAGAATTATGAGTTATGGCATTTTCATTTTACTTTCTTTTGCAACAACAGTAGAAGAAACAAATCTGATTTTAGTAATTTTCATGCTCGTTATCTTTTGTTTAGGAGCTGCTTCCATTGCACTGAATAAAGAAAGAAGAGTACAGGAAAATAAAAATCATTCTATTTCAAAAAATATGTTAAAAGAATAAAAATGATTGATTATGTAATATATATTATGATATTGATAAAGGAGGAAATCATATGAAAAATAAAAAAATTACAAGAAAAATTATCCAAGGAATGTATGTTTTAACAACTCAAAATGGTGGCTGTATTGTAGATGCAGTTTCACAGATTAGTGCAGGTGAAAATCCTCTTATTTCTGTAGCTGTTATGAAAAAAAATTACACCAATGAGCTACTTCATACAAATGATAAACTCGCCCTTTCTATTGTTGGAATGAATACAAATCCTGACATTATAAAAACATTTGGTTTCAATTCTATGAGAGATATCAATAAATTTGAAAAGGTAGAAACAAATGAAGTAGAAGGCGTTCCTGTGATTCTAGATTCTTTAGGGTATATGATTTTAGAAAAAGTTGATATGGTAGAAAATGATACACATACTTTATTTATAGGAAAGCTCATAGAAGCAGATGTTTTTAAAGAAGAAGATGCTATGAGTTATGGTTATTATCAAGAGCATAAAGAGGAACTATTAAAAGTGACAACAGAGGCAGGAAAAACTGCTTGGGTTTGTACTATTTGTGGGTATGTATATTATGGTGAGGAGTTGCCTGAAGATTTTGTATGTCCTATTTGTGGGGTAGGAAAAGAACTATTTCAAAAAAAATAGTCCTTTTTTTCTTTCTATGTTATACTAGTGATAGGTGATAATGTGAAAGCAATAACAATAAAACAACCATTTGCTAGTTTAATTGCATCAGGATTAAAAGAATATGAATTTAGGACTTGGAAAACAAACTATCGTGGAAAAATTTATATCCATGCAGGATTAGGTACAGATGCAAAAGCAATCGAAAAATTTAAAGATTACAATTTAGAATATCCAAAAGGAGAAATCATTGCTGTTGCAGAGTTAGTAGATTGCATCATAATAGATGAGGAAGTTAAAAAAGAATTGCAAGAAAAAAATTCACTTGTTTATTCTGGGGTGATTCATGATACTTCCTTTCAGGGTTATGGGTTTCAACTAGCCAATATTAGAAAAGTAAAACCTATTTCTGTGAAAGGAAAACTTGGACTTTGGAATTATGAACCAGAAAAGCTGGAGGAATAACATGATAGAAGAAGAAATTTTTAAAGATGCTTCCTATGATAAGCAGAGGTTATTAGAGTATGGATTTCAAGAAAAAGAAGATGGCTTTTATTATGAATCTTTTCTTTATCGAAATGAATTTAAGGTAGAAATTAGAATTTCTAAAAAAGGTGTTATAAAAGGAAAAATGATAGAATTATCTACCAATGAAGAATTTTTTAATTTCAGATTAAATACAGATGGAGCTTTTATAAATTGTTTAAAAGAAGAATATTGTAAATTACTAGAAAATATCAAAGAAAATTGTTTTCATTGGACACCAAAGAGAACGAGTTGGGTCGTTCCTGCTAGTGTAACAAGGTATGATGTAATATCACATTTTGAAAAATATGATACGATTACTTGGAGGCAGACTACAGATATCAAATTACATGATATTGTATATATTTATATTGGTAGCCCAATTTCTTCTATTATGTATCAGTGCGAAGCGATTCGTGTCAATTTTGTAGGGGAACATCAGAATACCATGGAATTAAAAAGGATAACAAAATATGATGAAGGAATCTATACTTTAAAGAGACTTCAAGAATATGATTTGAAAGCCATTAGGGGAGCTAGAAAAATGCCAGAAAGAGCAATTGAATTTTTAAATGGAAAAGAGGAAAAATAATGGAACAAGAACAAACTGTAAATTCTACTGTAGAAGTAGAACCTTTATTCAATGAATATGTAGATTTTGAGACTTTTAGCAAGTCTGATTTTAGAGTTGTTAAAATAAAAGATTGTAAAGCTGTCTTAAAAAGTAAAAAGCTATTAGAATTTACTTTAGATGATGGAACGGGTACTGATAGAACGATATTAAGTGGAATTCATGCTTTTTATGAACCAGAAGAATTAATTGGAAAAACAGTGATTGCTATTTTGAATTTGCCACCCCGTAATATGATGGGGATTGATTCTTGTGGAATGTTAATTTCAGCAGTTCATCAAGAAAATGGAGAAGAAAAATTGCACCTTCTTTTTGTAGATGACAGTATTCCAGCAGGTGCAAAATTGTATTAATGGAATTTAAAAAAAGCTTTGGTAAGAAATTATGGAGGCTTTTTTTCTTACAATTTTGTAACACAAGAAAAATTTGAATCGTGTTATAATAAAAAAAGAGGGGATAATATGAAAAGAATACTCATTATAGAAGATGATGAAACGATACAAGTAGAATTATCAGAACTATTAAAAGCTTCTGGATATGAACCAATTATTTTAATTGATTTTCAGCACGCCGAAGCAGAAATTAATAAGAACAAACCAGATTTAATCTTATTAGATATTAATATTCCTTATATGAATGGAGAACTATTACTTCAGAAAATTAGAAAAAATATGGATATTCCAGTGATTATGGTGACAAGTAAAAATACAGAAGCAGATGAATTATTATCCATGATGTATGGAGCAGATGACTATATCACAAAACCATACAATCCAAATATTTTACTATTTCGAATTGCCAATATTTTTAAAAGACAAAACAAAAATGAAGAAATATTTTCTTATTTTGATGTTGAAATAGATAAAGAACGAGGAATTTTAAGAAAAAACAATATGGAAGTATTTCTTACGAAAAATGAAATGTTGATTTTTTCACATTTGGTCATTCATAAAAATCAGATGGTGACTAGAGATGAACTCATGACAATATTATGGAATAATGCTTTTTATATTAATGATAATGCTCTCACTGTTAATATTAGTAGATTAAGAGCAAAATTAAAAGAAATTGGATACGAAAATGCAATTGAAACAAGAAAAGGCTATGGGTATTTATTAAATGAAGTTTTATAATTATTTGAAAGACAAATGGTATGCGATTCTTCTATTTTTATTTTTCTTTTTTCTTTCTTTCTTACTCTTTCTGGCTTTTAAAGTAAAGATACAACTTATAATCATATTATCTATTTTGTATTTCCTCTTTTTTCTACTATTATTACTCATTGATTTTTTTAGAAAAAAATCGTTTTATCAAAAACTTTTATTTCAAATAAAAGAATTGGACCAAAGTTATTTTGTTACAGCGCTTTTAGAAGAGCCTAATTTTTATGAAGGAGCACTTTTTTATCAGGCGCTTTATGAAATTAATAAATCTATGATAGAAAATGTAAGGAAGTATGAATTTCAAACAAATGATTTTAAAGAATATATTGAAATGTGGATTCATGAAGTCAAGATTCCTATTTCTAGTCTAATTTTAATGGCACATAATTATAAAACAAGATTTCCTTCTAAAGCAATGGAACAAATGAAAAAAATAGAAGATTATGTAGAACAGATTCTTTACTATGTACGAAGTGAAAATGCCCATAAAGATTATCTTATCAATGAGGTATCTTTAGATAGAGTCATTAAAGCAGTAGCTTTAAAAAATAAAGATGATTTATTAGAAAATGAAATTGATTTCATTGTATCTTGTCATGAAGAGAAAGTTATGACAGACTCTAAATGGTTAGAATTTATATGCAATCAAATTATTAATAATAGTATTAAATATAAAGATGGTAAAAAAAAGTCTTATATAAAGATGACTGTCATAAAACAAAAACAAAGTATAAAATTAGAAATAGAAGATAATGGGATTGGTATACCTGCAAGTGATATTAAAAGAGTATTTGAAAAATCTTTTACAGGATACAATGGAAGAATTAGGAAAACTTCTACAGGAATGGGTTTATTCATTGTAGAAAATTTATGTAAGAAGCTTGGACACAAAATAGAAATTGAGTCTACTCAAAATATCTCAACTAAAGTTTCTATTCTCTTTTATGAGAACAATTATTATGATGTTTTAAAGTAACCTTACAATTTTGTAAGGTTTTTGTAAGATAAAACAAACGACAAAAAGAATTATTTATTTTATGATGATTGTGAAAGGAGTTATATTATGGAACCAATTTTAAAAATTGATAAAATTGAAAAATATTATGGTAGTAGGTCATCACTTACCAAAGCGATTGATAATCTATCATTTTCTGTAGAGAAAGGGGAATTTGTCGCGATTATGGGAGCAAGTGGAAGTGGTAAAACGACCCTTCTAAATTGTATTTCTACCATAGACCGAGTAACAAGTGGTCATATTTATGTAGGGGGTGAAGATATTACAAAATTAAAGGGTTCTTCCTTAAATTGTTTTAGAAGAGAAGAACTAGGATTTATCTTTCAAGATTTTAATTTACTAGATACTTTGACTGCCTATGAAAATATTGCTTTAGCGCTCTCTATTCAAAATGTGAAAGTAAAAGAAATTGATGCACGCATTAAAAAAGTTGCAGAAGAATTAGATATCAAAAATGTGTTAAATAAATATCCCTATCAAATGAGTGGAGGACAAAAGCAACGAGTCGCATCTGCTAGAGCAATTATCACGAATCCAAAACTTGTATTAGCAGATGAACCAACAGGAGCCCTTGATTCAAAATCCGCAAAAATGTTATTGGAAAGATTTAACCACTTAAATGCAGCTTTGGATGCCACCATTTTGATGGTTACTCATGATGCTTTTACAGCAAGTTATGCGAAAAGAGTTATTTTTATAAAAGATGGAAAAGTATTTAATGAATTTGAAAGAGGAGATAATACTAGAAAAGAATTTTTTGATAAAATTATTGATGTTGTAACTCTCCTTGGAGGGGATTTGAATGATGCTCTTTAAATTATCACTTAAAAATATTAAAAAAAGTTTTAAAGATTATACGATTTATTTTTTTACGCTCATTCTTGGAGTTGCCATCTTTTATGTTTTTAATGCGATTGATAGTCAAACAATACTATTAGATGTAACAAGAGACACAAGAGAACTTATAAAATTAATGATTAATATGTTATCTGGAGTGAGTGTATTTGTTTCTTTCATTCTAGGTTTTCTAATTATTTATGCTTCTAGATTTTTAATGAAACGAAGAAATAAAGAATTTGGTATTTATTTGACACTCGGAATGAGTAAGCGAAAAATTTCTATGATTTTATTTTTTGAAACATTTTTCATTGGATTATTATCTTTGATAGTGGGTTTACTTGTAGGCGTTTTAATTTCTCAATTTATGAGTTTGTTAGTAGCAAATATGTTTGAAGCAGATTTAACCGAGTTTACTTTTACATTTTCTAATAGTGCTTGTATTAAAACTTTAATTTACTTTGGAATTATGTATCTTCTTGTGATGATATTCAATACGATTAATGTTAGTAAGTGTAAATTAATTGATTTATTGCATGGAAGTAAAAGAAGTGAACAAGTGAAACTCAAAAATCCAATTTTCTGTACCTTATTATTTATGGTTGGTGCTAGTATGTTAGGGTATGCTTACTATCTTGTTACGATAGGATTTGAAGAACTATCCAATGCATCAGATATCTTTTTGCCAATTATTTTAGGAACACTTTCTACGTTTTTGATATTTTGGTCTTTATCTGGCTTACTTTTGATACTTGTTACGCACATGAAAAAATTCTACTATAAAGCTTTGAATAGTTTCACATTAAGACAAATTAGTAGCAAAATTAATACTACTGTATTTTCCATGTCGATTATTTGCTTGATGCTATTTATTACCATTTGTGTTTTGTCTTCTGCTTTATCCATTAAAAATTCTATGACAGCAAATCTAAAAACTTTGGTACCAATGGATGTTCAATTTACGAAAACTCGTTATCTTAGAGAAGAACAGGTAGAGGGTTCTACAAGATATGACCCAAATATGATTGCTGATTCTAATATTTCTTTACGTGAAACATTAACATTTTTAGATTTTGATATTGAAACAAATTTGAAAGATATTGTGGAACTAGATATTTATGATATTGGGTTAACGCTTCAAGATACATTAGGAAGTTATTATGAGGAAGTTTATAAAAAATTTCCATTTATGACTTATGATACAGAAGAATACTTTATCAAATTGAGCGATTATAATCGTATGGCGCATCTTTTTGGACTAGAAGAGTACACATTAAAAGATAATGAGTACATTATAGTAGCTGATTATAAAGAATTGGCAGCGATACGAAATGAAGCACTAAAAAGAAATGTTCCAATTGTGATAAAAAATGAGAAATACTATCCAAAATATGAAAAATGTAAAGATGGATTTTTGTTTATGAATAGTACCCATTCAAATTCAGGTTTCTTTATTTTACCAGATAAAGCTTTAAATGAAGAAAGAATATTAATTAGTATGATGAGTGCAAATTATAAAGCAAATGGAGAAGTAGAAAAAAAGCAGATTGAAGAATATATCACGACAGAGTTAGAAAATCACCCATATTCTCTTATGACAACTTTAAAAGGAAGTACCAAGATAAAGTTATATGAAACAAGTGTTGGATTAGGAGCTATGGTAACTTTTATTGGATTATATTTAGGGATTATTTTTTTAATTAGTAGTGCAGCAATACTTGCTTTAAAAGAATTATCAGAAAGTACAGATAATAAAGATCGTTTTATATGTTTAAAAAGAATTGGAGTAGATGAGAAAATGCTTCATCAAGCATTGTTTAGACAAATTGGGATTTTCTTCTTATTTCCATTATTGCTTGCCATGATACATTCGATCTTTGGCATCTTATTCTGTAACCGTCTGTTATCTGTATTTGGAAGTGATGAATTGTTGCCTTCTATTATAATGACAGCTACATTTATAGTTGCTATTTATGGAGGATATTTCTTATTAACTTATTTTTGCAGTAAGAATATGATTCGAGAAAAAATATGATATTTCAGATTGAGGAAATAATAGAAGTGATAGAAGATTTTTGGATACCAGTTTTATGCCCATTCATATTACTATTTTTGTTATTTTTAGTAATTGCAGAATTTAGAAAGAGGTGAAATGAAGTATGAAAGAAAAGTTTGTAATTATGATGGGAGCTGTTTTATTTATCGTTCTTTGTGGTTGTGTATTTTTCTATATGGAAAATTATGATAAACTTTATTATACAAGAATTGATAATATGAAGATAGAAAAATTGTCAGCAAAGGAATATGAATATGAATTAGTTTCTTATGATGTAAACGGCAAGAAAAAGAAATTGAAATTTAAAACGAGTAAAGAACTAAGAAATACTGCTTTTCTAGAATTGGAAGTACGAATTTTGGGTGTTCATTCCTGGAAAGAAGTAGAGTATGAAGAACTTCCTAAAAAAGTCCAAGAAAAGTATTGATGATAAGAACAGATTTTTATATCTGTTTTTTTAATTTATTATAGGAATTTATAATACTTTTATAGAAAGATATAAGTAAAGAGGAAGAATTTTTTTAACATATAAGATACATTGACAAATTATTTCGTATCTAGTATGATGTAGACGAAGTCCTTCCAGACAAGGAAGAATTTCATTGAAAGAAAAAATTTATGGTCTTAGATTTGATACGAGTTTTAAGAATATTTTTTGCAATCATCATTTTTTAAAACAGTTTTTTAAAGATATTTTTCATGAAGAAATGAAAAATATTACTTA
>CANEDJ010000031.1:0-17296 GCA_947426265.1 uncultured Mycoplasmatota bacterium
TCCATTAAAAAGACAAATAAGCATTTTTACTTGCTTATTTGTCAACAGCCTGAAAAGAATTCATAGAATTCTTTTTTTCCTTAATTTTTTCATTGATATATGCTAAAATGGTATAGGAAGATATTTTTTAAGAAAGGAATGATGTTGATTATGAAACCTATTGTATTATGTATATTAGATGGTGTAGGAAAGAAAGAGGATTCTCATGGAAACGCTTTTTTAAAGGCCAGAACGCCAAACTTTGATGCTTTATGGAATAATTATCCTCATTCTTTGTTAGAAGCAAGCGGGAAACTTGTTGGATTACCAGAAGGCCAGATGGGAAATAGTGAAGTTGGTCATATGAATATTGGAGCAGGCAGAATTGTTTATCAACCTTTAGAATTAATTAATAAACATATTGAAGAAGGAACGATTGCTCATAATCAAGAATTATTAGATGTCATAAAGCATGTGAAAGAGAACAATTCAGCACTTCATTTATTTGGGTTATTGAGTGATGGTGGAATTCATTCCCATGTTGATCATTTGATGGGAATTTTAGATATGATAAAAAAAGAGAATGTAGAAAAATTATATATTCATGCTTTTACAGATGGTAGAGATACATTACCAAATATTGCTTCCATTTATATAGAAAAATTAGAGCAAAAGTTACGGGATCTTAGCATTGGTTCTATTGCTACTATATCTGGAAGATATTATGCAATGGATCGAGATAATAGATGGGACCGTGTAGAGAAAGCTTATCAGGCAATTGTAAATGGAATTGGAGAAAATTATAGGAGTGCAAAAGAAGTAGTAGAAGCAAATTATCAAAGAGAACTGAGTGATGAATTTATTATACCTGCTATTATTGATGAAAATGGAACAGTAAAAGAAAATGATGGTTGTATTGTATTTAATTATCGTCCAGATCGTTTGCGAGAATTGTTTAGTGCTTTAACCAATCCAAAATTTGAGGGATTTGAGAGAAAATTTATTTCCAATTTAAAATTAGTTACTATGATGCCAGTAAGTGAAGAGGTAATAGGAACTCATGCTTTTGAATTAGAACAATTAAAAAATACCTTTGGAGAATATATTGATGGTTTGGGAATGAAGCAATTACGAATTGCTGAAACTGAAAAATATGCTCATGTTACTTATTTTTTTGATGGAGGAATAGAAAAAGATTTAAAAGGTTGTACTAGAATATTAATTCCATCTCCTAAAGTAGCAACTTATGATTTAAAGCCAGAGATGAGCGCAATGGAAATAACTGATAAATTGCTTCTTGAATTAGAAACAAATCATTATGATGTTGTTATTTTGAATTATGCAAATGGAGATATGGTAGGACACACTGGGGATTTTGATGCAACAGTGAAAGCTGTTGAAGTGTTAGATAATTGTTTAGGAAGATTAGAAGAGGTGATTGTGAAACAATTGAATGGAACGTTAATCGTTACTGCAGACCATGGAAATTGTGATACTATGTTAGATGAACAGAATCGAATTGTAACAAGTCATTCTACAGCGTTGGTACCATTTATTATTACAGAAAAAAATCTAACTTTAAAAAATGGAAAATTGGGGGATATAGCTCCAACATTATTAGAACTATTAAAAGTTGAGATACCTAAAGAAATGGTTGGGGAAAGCTTGATAAAAAAATAATTTTCTAAAAAGGACAAGCATATAATGAAAATAAAAATATAAAAGAATTGAGGTAGGTTATGGATAAAAGATTAATAGCCAAAATATTTATTGTAGTAAGTATTTTATTTATTGCAACTCTATGCGGAATTTATGGGTATCGTTTCATTCATTATTATAGACTAGAAAATCCAAAGATAGCAAAAGAACGATTATTATGGACAACCATTACAGATTTGAATCATGTAGTATCATCGGGAAATGGATTATATAAAGATAATAAGGAATACTATTATAAAGGTGCAGTTGAGGACAATTATGTATTTTATTCTGGAATATTATGGAGGATTGTAAAAGTAGATCAAAACAATAATGTTATTTTGATCAGTGAAGATGCTTTGACATCAATGGTTTTGGGTTATGAAGCAGATAATTTTAAAAAATCTTATGGGTATGATTGGTTAAATAATACATTTTATAATCAGCTATCAAATCAAGAACTTTTAGTAGAACATAGTTATTGTGCAGATGCTATTTTAGATTCTAATGATGTTCGTTGTACAAAAGAGGAAACTGGAAAAATTACAATGATGAGTGTTTATGAGTATTTAAAAGCATCAGGAAGTAAAAGCTATTTGAATAATGGGAAGACATTTTGGACTGTTAGTCCAAATGAAGAATACAAAACATGGTTTGTTAATCAAAGTGGATTAGTAAGTAATGAATCAGTATCAGGAGAAAGTTATTATAGCTATGGAATACGACCTGTAATTGCAGTAAAAGGAGATACAAAAATTTTAGCAGGATCAGGTACAAAAGATTCTCCATATCAAATTACTATAATAAAAAGTTCTGCCTTGAAAGAACAATTTATTGGAAGTTATGTTTCTTATAGTAATCAAATATGGCGAATTATAGAAATTAATGATTTAGGTGTGAAAATAGCACTCAATGGATATTTGAAAGTAAACGACGAAGAAATAAGTGAACCATTTTCAAAAGATTCTAATCTTTATAGTATTAAATCAACAGACAACATAGGTTATTATTTGAATTCTAAATATTATGACTCACTTGAAAATAAAGAATATTTGGTTGAATATCCATGGCGAAACTATTATTACAATAGCGTAGAAAAATATAATTATCATGGAAAAGCAGCGGATGTTGTAAGAACCGAAGTGGGGCTATTGCAAGTTTCAGATTTGTTTATTAATAATTTTTCAGATTATGCTTTGATGAATCCAGCAAATGAGGATGATGGGACAGTATTTACAGTATTAAAAGATGGTAGATTGTTTGCGAATTCAGTAACAGAAAATCTGAAAGTGAGACCAGTTGTTGTATTAAAAATTAATTTGACTATTTCAGGTGGTAGTGGAACAGAATCAGATCCATTTGAAATTGGTGTTTAAATGAAATGGGTAGTAAATAAAAGAAAAATGGAAGATGTTCAAAAAAATTTTGGAAATAAAAGGAAGAAAGAAGAAAAGAAAAACAAAAAAAAGAGAGGTCTATTAATTGCTGTTATTATTTGCATTTTACTTGATTTCGGGGCTTCTCTTTGCCTTTTTTTTGCATATGGACCAATTACTTATTTTAGAGATTTGCTGATTACTACAGCAATGACAACGAAAAGTCACAAATATTTAGCTCGAACTATTTATAGTGAAAAAACAATAGAGAAAGTAATTAATTCTAATTATGTAGTGGATATAAAAGAAAATACAAATGTGGATGATATTCAAATTGGGAGTTCAGATGAAATTACAGAATATGAATCTATTTATGATGAACAAATCTTAAAGAGAAATCCTAATGATCTTTATAAAATGATTCCTTTAGAGGGAGATGGATATAAAGGCTACTTGGTAGCAATTTATGATCCATCTAGAATTTCTTTGGTATCATCTAGATATTATGGAAATTGGGGACAATACTTAGAGGAGATAGCAAAGCAACATAAAGCGAAAGTTGGGATTAATGCAAGTGGATTTGATGATACTAATCAGGTAGGGAATGGTGCCAAAGCAGCAGGCATTTTTATAAAAAGTGGAAAGTTAATAGAAGGAAAACCAAATACAATAGCAAAATTGATTGGATTTAATAAAGAACATGTACTGATGCTTATGAATGCAACAGCACAAGAAGCAATATCTCAAGGTATGGTAGATGCAGTGGAATTTGGCCCTTTTCTCATTGTAAATGGAAAACCAGCTGAAATGAAAGGAAATGGCGGTTGGGGGATTTCTTCTAGAACAGCTATTGCGCAAAGAAAAGATGGAATTGTTTTATTTTTAGTGATAGATGGAAGACAGCCAGGATATAGCATGGGAACAAATATTAGGGAAATTACAAAGATTCTTTTAAGATATAAAGCATATAATGCAGCCAATTTAGATGGAGGAGCTTCCAGTAGTTTAAATATAGAAGGAAAACTTGTTAGTAAACCATGCGCTGTTAGTCCAAAAGGAGAGCGCCCAATACCAAATGCTTGGATTGTCAAATAATTGTTAAGGAGTCATCAAGGATGATTTCTTTTTTTGTAAAGCAAAATAATCTGGTTTACATATTTGTTTCAAAAATATTTGATTTCCTAGTTTGATAAAAATTAGTATTTATATTATAATAAAAGAGGAAAAAGAGGTGAGCAAAAGTGTTTCAAATTGGAGATATTATATTAAAAAATAAAATTGTTTTGGCCCCTATGGCAGGTGTTTCTAATAGTGCTTATAGAACAATTGTTAAAGATATGGGATGTGGATTAATTTATGCAGAAATGGTTAGTGACAAAGCAATTTATTATGGAAATCAAAAGACAATTGATTTACTTTACATGACTGATTATGAAAGACCAATTGCTCAACAAATATTTGGTAGTGATAAAGAATCTTTTGTCGTAGCAGCAAAATATATTTATGAAACAATGAAGCCAGATATTATTGATATCAATATGGGTTGTCCTGTTCCTAAAGTTGCACTTCGTGCACAAGCAGGGAGTGCGTTATTAAAAGATCCAGATAAAGTAGAAGAAATTGTATTAGCGGTAGTAAATGCAGTTCCTATTCCTGTGACAGTTAAGATTCGAAGTGGATGGGATCATAACCATATTAATGCTGTAGAAATTGTTAAAAGAGTAGAACGCGCAGGTGCAAAAGCGATAGCTGTTCACGCTAGAACTAGAGCACAGGGGTATGCTGGAAAAGCAGATTGGAATATCATTAAACAAGTAAAAGAAGCAGTTCAGATTCCTGTAATCGGAAATGGAGACATTAGAAGTGCAAAAGATGCAAAAAGAATGCTTGATGAAACTGGTTGTGATGCTGTTATGATAGGAAGAGGCGTTCTTGGGAATCCTTGGTTAATTAGAGAATGTGTTGCTTATTTAGAAACAGGAGAAGAGCTTTTTCCACCATCGGAAGAAGAAAAAATAGCGATGTTGAAACGCCATTTTGAGTTGCTATTAAAAACAAAAAATGAGAAGTTAGCAGTTTTAGAAATAAGGACACATGCCGCTTGGTATTTGAAAGGGTTACCAAATACTTTGGAATTAAAAAATGGAATTTTTAAAGTCAAAACAAAAGAAGCTTTTTACGCTTTAATAGAAGAATATGAGGTGAGAAGAAATGAACTCAAAAATAATTAAAAGAATGTTTGCTTATTTTATAGATATTATGATTATTCTTTTTGTAATTGGAATTATTGTAAATGCAAAAGAAAAAGATAAAACAGTGATGCAATTAAGAAGCGATATTCAAATTGTAAATGAACTTTATGCAAATGGAGAAATAAAGTTTCAAGAATATTTTGATAGGTGGACAGTGATCAATCATCAAATCGATCAAGAGTGTGTCATTTATTTTATCTTTAATATTTTATTAATTTTAGTTTATTTTGTATTACTGCCTTATGTTTGGAATGGTCAAACATTTGGGAAAAAGCTTTTAAAATTACAAGTTGTTTCTAATAATGGTGAAAAGGTTACTATTGTGCAATACTTGATTCGCAATATGTTATTAAATGGTTTAGCGCAAGTAATACTACTATTGTTATTTTTATATTTATTGCCAAGTTCTATGTATTTTATCTTTTCATCAATTTTGACTTTTATCCAATTAATACTAGTAATTATTAGTGTTTTTATGATATTATATAGGAAAGACAAGAGAGGTCTTCATGATATTTTAAGTAGTACAAAAGTGATTACAGTATCATGAAAAAGTAGAGGTGAAAAAGTGAGAGAATTTACAGAACAAGAATTAATTCGTAGAGAGAAAGCAGAAGAATTAAGAAGCAAAGGAATAGATCCGTTTGGACATCGCTTCGAAACTACAACAGATTCTAAACAGCTAAAAGAAAAATATCAAGAACACTCAAAAGAGGAACTGATAGAAATGAATATTCCTGCTGTTGTTGCAGGACGAATTATGACAAAACGTGGCAAAGGGAAAGTAGGCTTTATGCACATTCAAGATAAATTTGGGCAAATTCAAATTTATGTGAGACAAGATGCGATTGGAGAAGAAAATTATGAAATCTTCAAAAAAGCAGATCTTGGAGATATTGTAGGAATAGAGGGAACTGTTTTCCGCACTGACACAGGAGAACTTAGTATCAAAGCTAGTAAGTATATTCACTTAGTAAAAGCATTGAGACCTCTTCCTGAAAAATTTCATGGATTAGCAGATGTAGAAGAGAGATATCGTAGACGTTATGTTGATTTAATCATGAATGAAGAAGCAAGGAGAGTAGCATTTACTCGTCCAGCAATTATTCGTTCTATTAGAAATTATTTGGATAATTTGGGTTATTCAGAAGTGGAAACTCCAGTTTTAAATCCAATTTTAGGTGGAGCAGCAGCGCGTCCATTTATTACTCATCATAATACTTTAGATATGAATTTCTATCTTCGCATTGCAACAGAATTGCCACTGAAACGGTTACTTGTTGGTGGTATGGATGCCGTATATGAAATCGGTCGTATATTTAGAAATGAAGGAATGGACCGAAATCATAATCCAGAATTTACAACAATTGAACTTTATAAAGCATATAGTGATTTAGAAGGCATGATGGATATTACAGAAGGTATTATTGGAAATGCTGCTAAAACAGTATTAGGAACTTATGAAGTGGATTATAAAGGACATCATTTATCATTAGCTCCAAAGTTTAAAAGAATTCATATGGTAGAAGCAATTAAAGAAAAAACGGGAATTGATTTTTTTGAGGATATGTCATTAGAAGAAGCAAAGAAGTTGGCAGTAGAACATGGAATTGAATTAGAAGCTCATTTCTTATATGGTCATATTGTGAATGCATTTTTTGAAAAATATGTAGAAGATACAATTGTAGAACCAACATTTGTATTTGGGCATCCAACGCATGTAAGTCCGCTTGCTAAAAAGAGTTCCGATCCAAGATTTACTGAACGTTTTGAATTGTTTATTTGTGGATGTGAATATGCGAATGCATTTACAGAATTAAATGATCCAATTGATCAATATGAAAGATTTGAAAGCCAATTAAAAGAAAAAGAACTTGGAAATGATGAAGCAAATGAAATGGATTTAGACTTTGTAGAAGCCTTAGAATATGGAATGCCACCAGCAGGTGGAATGGGAATGGGGATTGATCGTTTGACGATGTTATTAACAAACTCTGAAACAATTCGTGAAGTTATTTTATTCCCACATATGAAAAACAGAAGTTAATGGATTTATATATAGTAAGACATGGGGAGACTGGTTATAATAAAATGGGCTTATTACAAGGTCGAATTGACATTCCATTAAATCAAAATGGAATTGATCAAGCAAAGCAAACAAAAAAAGAGCTAGAACAGATAAATTTTGATGTTGTTATTTCTTCTCCATTATCTAGAGCAATAGAAACTGCAAAAATTATTGCTCCAGATAAAGAAATAAAAACTGATCATCGATTGATAGAGAGAAATCTTGGTGAATATGAAGGCAAGCCTAAAAGAATATGTGACTTTGATTTTTATGATAATTTACTAGCAAATCATACAGAAAAAGGTATGGAAGCAATTTTAGATTTAATTGTTCGAGTAAGAAGTTTGATCTTGGAACTAAAAGAAAAATATCCAGATTCGACTATTTTACTAGTAACACATGGTGGACTTATTAATGCGGCTTCTTATTGCTTTAAGCCAAATTCAAATGAGGAAATTCTAAAACGAATTGATCTCATAAATGGTGGATTTATAAAATATCATTTATAGGAGGAAAAATTATGAAAATATTATCAGTAAATGCTGGAAGCTCATCTTTGAAATTTCAAATGTATGAAATGCCAGAAGAAACCGTTTTAATTTCAGGTGTATTTGAAAGAATTGGAATTGAAAATAGTCTTTATACAATTAAAATAAATGGCGAAAAAATAGAAAAGAAAGTAGATTTACCAAATCATAAAATTGCTTTTCAAATATTAATAGATGAGTTAAAAGAACGTCAAGTGGTGGAAAACTTAGATGAAATAAAAGGAATTGGACATCGAGTTGTACAAGGTGGCTCCTATTTTGATAAAACAGAGATAGTAACGGAAGAAGTTGTTTCTAAAATAGAAGAATTATCTGCATTAGCACCACTTCATAATCCAGCTGCTATTGTTGGAATTAGAGCTGCTCAAGAGGTAGTTCCTGGAGCTATCCAAACGGTTGTATTTGATACTGCGTTTCATCAGACGATGGAAAAAGAAACTTACCTTTATGCGGTTCCATATGAATGGTATACAGATTATAAAGTAAGAAGATATGGAGCTCATGGAACAAGCCATAAATATATAGCACTTAGAGCCAATGAAATATTAGGAAGAGAAAATACTAGATTAATTACTTGTCATATTGGAAATGGTGGAAGTGTTAGTGCAGTAAAAAATGGAAAATGTATTAATACATCTATGGGATTAACTCCTAATGCTGGATTAGTAATGGGGACACGTTGTGGTGATATTGATGCTACAATTATACCTTATATTATGGAAAAAACAGGAATGACTCCAAAAGAAATAGATACAGCACTAAATAAGAAAAGTGGATTATTAGGAATTAGTGGAGTAAGTAGTGATTCTAGAGATATTGAAGATGGTATAAAAAGTGGCAATGAAAGATGTGCTTTGGCGCAAAGTATGTTTGTAAAAAGAGTCATTGATTATATCGCAAAATATTATGTTGAATTAGGTGGATGCGATGCTATTATTTTTACAGCAGGAATTGGTGAAAACTCTATTAGAGTAAGAGAAAGAATTATTAATGGATTATCTGCATTAGGAGTAGAACTAGATAAGGAAGCAAATAATGTTCAAGCAAAAGAAGCTTTAATTACAACTTCTGCATCTAGTATTCCTTGTTATATAATTCCAACTGATGAAGAGGTTATGATAGCTAGAGACACTTATTATCTCTCTAAATAGAAAGAGTGTAACTTATGTATAATAGAATGTATTCAAATATTTATAAAAAGATAAAGAAATATGATACCATTGTGATTGCTAGGCATGTTGGTGCAGATCCAGATGCTTTAGCAAGTTCTTTGGGTTTAAAAGACATTATTTTACATGCATTTCCTAAAAAGAAGGTGTATGTTATTGGTCATCCTGCTTCAAAATTTAAGTATTTAGGGACTCTTGATAAAATGTCTGAAGAATTATATCAAAATTCTTTATTAATTGTAACAGACACTCCTGATAAAAGAAGAGTAGATGGAGTGGATGCTAGTAAATTTGAATGTTCTATTAAAATAGATCATCATCCATTCATTGAAAAATATTGTGAAATTGAGTGGATTGATGATACAAAAACAAGTGCTTCAGAAATGATTTTAGATCTTGTTTTAAATACAAGATTAAAAATTAATAAAGAAGCAGCAGAAAAATTGTATATTGGACTGGTATCAGATAGTAATCGATTTTTGTTTCATTATACAACCCCAAAAACATTTGAATTGATTTCTTGGCTAATTAAAAAAACCAAGATTGATATTACCAAATTATATACGTTATTATATTTAAGACCACTTAAAGAATTGAAATTTCAAGGATATGTGGAATCTCATTTAGAAGTGACAGAGCATGGAGTAGCTTATATTTGTATAACGGATGAAGTATTACATCAATATGAAGTAGATCCAGCTGCTCCAGGAAATATGATAAACAATTTTAATTATATAGAAGAGGCACTTGTATGGGTTATTTTTTCAGAAGATAAAAACAATAATACCATTCGAGGATCTATACGTTCTAGAGGGCCAATTATTAATGAAGTAGCAGCTACTTTTGGTGGTGGCGGACACATTTATGCAAGTGGTGTACGATTAAAGACTTTTGAAGATGCTGATGCTTTGGTTTTGGCTTTAGATAAAGCTTGTGAAGATTATGAAAAATAATCTTTTTTCTTTAAAATGTATTTTTCATATCGATTGAATAAAAGAAGGTATATTTTAAATAGTATGGACAAATAAAAAACTAGTAGAATTATTGGAAACTAAAATATTTACTTCTTTAGAATAATACAAGGAAGTTATAATAGTGCATCATCTATAGAACTATCAATTGATAGGTCACTATCCTTTAAAGCTTTATAAGCCATATAAATAGCCAGTAGTGCTACAACAAGTGTTAAAACAGAAGAGAGAATATCTAAATAGTCAAATGTTAGATCTTCTCCTTTTTCTTTGTCAATTTTTAAATGAAGAGCATTAGCTCCTAGAAAAAGAAAAACAATGGCAAGAACAAATAATCGATTGAGCGCAACATAATTTAATGTATCTTGTTTAGAAAAAAGAGGTTTTTTGTTTTCTTCTAACAATTTTTGATTATAAAGTAAAATAAAAGCAAAAGAAAAACTTAAAATAGATAGAAGAGTACCTATTAGTTGGATATCAATTACAGTTGTATTATCAATTTTTTTCATTTCGTATCGCTTGAATTTCTTTTAATTCACTGACTGTCACAATTTGATATCCTTGTTTTTTTAATTCTGGAAGAATTAATTTTAGAGCATTTAATGTAGACTTATAAATATCATGCATTAAAATAATTTTTCCGTCTTTTATATCATGAAGAGCTTTTTCATATATTGTTTTACTATTTCGAAATTTCCAATCTTCTGTATCAACATTCCAAAGAACAATTTCCATATTAATATTTGACTTTAATGAATTAGAAGTGGCTCCATAAGTTGGACGAAATAAATGAATATCATAGTCTAATGTTTTTTTTACAACTTCGTTGGTCATTTCTATTTGATTATGTAAATCCTTAGAAGAAAGTCTTGTTAGCTTTTTATGATTATAAGAGTGATTCCCTAGTTCATTTCCACTTTCTAAAACAAATGTTAACGTATCATGGTAATTTTCTACTTTATTTCCTAAAATGAAAAAAGTAGCATTTGCGTCATATTCATTTAATAATTTAACAATTTCTTTTGTATATTTACTCGGCCCATCATCAAAAGTAAGAGCAATCGTTGGCTTTGTAGGAGATAGCTCTTTTTTATTTGGCTTATAAAGAGAGGTTTTCTGAAGCGTAGTTTTTTCTATTGAAATGTGAAAGTCTTTGTTTGGAAACTCATATTCTATAATCCCACAATTTCCACTTGCGATTTCATAAGGATTAAAATAAAGAGTAATAGATTGATCCGTGAAAGTAAATTTAAGATTATTTGTTTTTTGGAAAACTTTTTCTAAATCATCTATTAAAATACAATCTTGATGTTTTTTTACAAGATCCATTTTTACTTTTCCCATAGGAATAGTTGCAATATCTGATAATTGTAAAAATTTATTTTCTTTTTGGTCAAAAACGAATGTTTTAATATCATGGATTGGATGAGCTAGTAATGGAGAAGTAAAAAAAGTTGTTAGGACAATATTAGAATAGCGATTCCCAATTACTTTATATTCATAATCAATATTGAGTTCTGGAAGGTCTTCTATATAAACTTTTTCTTTTATATATTGTTTTAAGTTTAGTCTAGTATTTGTGATATAATTTTTAACCTCTTTATCTAATTTTTCAAATCCAGTTTTAGGATAATGAATACTAATAAGATCGGTTTTATTTTGTTCAATGACTACTTCAATTGTCAATTCTGTTTTTTTGTTACATCCACAAAAAAGAGGAGCCAAAATAATTAAAAATAGGAGCCATTTTTTCATCAGTATTCACCTCATTAAACTATATTCTAATTTTGATAAAACTTACCAAAACTGTTGTTCTTTATATATCATTTATAACGACTGAAAGCGAAAAAAAGTTCGTGTACAAAAACTATGTTTTTTTTATAAAAATTGAAAAATAAAAAATGGAAAAAAATGAAATTTAAAAAAAATGATTTTTTAAAAAATGAAAAAAAATTTAAAAAATTTAAAAACAAAAAATGATAAAAATAAACAAAAAACATTGAAAATAAAAGGAAAAAACGACAATTTTAACAAAATGACTAATAAAGGTAAAAAAATAAAAAAATCAAAAATGTAAATATACATTTTTTTGAAAAAATATTTTTTTAGAAAAATATTGAAAAATAAGGGCTTAGCGAATTTGGTAAAAAAAAGTCAAAAAAAAGACCGACAAATGTTTGACTTTTGTGTGGTTTTAGACTATACTGAAATTGTACAAAAAATAGAAGAGAGGATTTAGAAATATGGTGGGTGTAGAAGAACAATTGGCTACATTAAAAGTAGTAAAACGAGATGGAAAAAAAGTAGATTTTAATGGAACAAAAATTGCTATGGCGATTAAAAAAGCATTTGACCATTTTATTATTCTAGATGATGATGATGCAAAAACATCTTTATATACTGAAAAAGACATTAACAAAGTTTATATGGCAGTGATTAAAAGAATTGAAAAGGAATATAAAGATGAAGAAAAAATTAAGATAGAAGATATCCAAGACATGATAGAAGATGAATTAAAGAAAAAGGGATATGAAGAAATCTATACTCATTTTTCTGAATATAGAGAAAGAAGATCACAGTCAAGACAACTTTTCAGTGATGAAAAGAAAATGCATAAATTTTTAAAAACAATTGAAGGCCTTGGATTAAAGTCAGCACATGAAGAAGATAACAAAAGAGAAAACGCTAATATTGATGGAAATTCTGCAATGGGAACAATGCTTCAATATGGTAGTACTGTTTCAAAAGAATTTGCAAAAGCATATTTAATGAAAAGAAAATTCTCAGAAGCACATGATAATGGAGATATTCATATTCATGATATGGATTTTATGCCAATGGGAACAACAACATGTATGCAAATCGATTTGGATAAATTATTTAAAAATGGTTTTTCAACAGGCCATGGTCATCTAAGAGAGCCAAATGATATTATGTCATATGCGGCATTGGCAGCGATTGCAATTCAATCAAATCAAAATGATCAACATGGAGGACAATCTGTTCCAGCATTTGATTATTATCTTGCTCCAGGCGTTTTAAAAACATTTAAAAAACAATGGAAGCAATCTATTTATGATTTATTAGATTATTCTGGTTTTTTGACATTTGTAAATATGAATGCCATTACAAAAGAAGTAGATAAATTAGAAACGATCGATGTAGATTTAGAAAAATTTGAACCGCTTGCAAAAAATTCAGAGGAAGTAAAACATATTTTTGAAGTAGCAAAAGAAAAAGCAACCCAAAGAACAGAACGTATTACATTTCAGGCAATGGAAGCTTTTGTTCATAATTTAAATACAATGCATTCAAGAGCAGGAGCCCAAGTACCATTTTCTTCTATTAACTTTGGTACTGACATTTCTCCAGAAGGAAGAATGGTTACAAGAAATTATTTACTTGCAGTAGAAGCAGGATTAGGGCATAGTGAAACACCAATTTTCCCAATTTCTATTTTTAAAGTAAAAGAGGGAATTAACTATAATCCAGAAGATCCAAATTATGATTTGTTGAGATTATCTTGTGAAGTATCAGCAAAAAGATTATTTCCAAACTTTTCATTCATTGATGCTCCATTTAACTTGCAATATTATAAACCAGATGATTATCGTACAGAAGTAGGATATATGGGATGTAGAACGAGAGTTCTTGGAAATGTAATTGATCCAGATCGTTCTATTACTCCAGGAAGAGGGAATTTGTCATTTACTTCTATTAATTTACCAAGGCTTGGAATTAAACACGGTATAGTAAGTCATGAAAAAACAGATATGAATGGTTTCTTTGAGGAGCTAGAAGAAATGATGGATATGGTAAAAGATCAATTGTTAGAACGTTTTGAAATTCAATGTAACAAGAGATTGTATAATTTCCCATTTTTACTAGAGCAAGGAGTATGGTTGGATTCTGAAAAATTAAAACCAACGGATCGTTTAAGAAAAGTATTGAAACATGGTACTTTAAGTATTGGTTTTATTGGATTAGCAGAATGTTTAAAAGCTTTAATTGGAAAACATCATGGAGAAAGTGAAGAAGCCCAAAAATTAGGATTAGAAATTATTGGATTTATGCGCAAGAAATGTGATGAATATTCAGAAAAATACAATTTGAATTTTACTTGCTTAGCAACACCAGCAGAGGGACTTTCAGGAAGATTTATTAATATAGATAAAGCGATTTATGGAAAAATCAAAGGGGTAACGGATAAAGCATACTATACAAATTCTTTCCATGTACCAGTTTATTACAATATTTCAATTACCAAAAAATTAGGGTTAGAAGCACCTTATCATGCATTAACAAATGCAGGACATATCAGTTATATTGAATTAGATGGAGATCCATCAGAAAATGTAGATGCTTTTGAAAAAATTGTTCGTACAATGAAAGAAGTCGGAATTGGGTATGGTGCAGTAAATCATCCAGTGGATAGAGATCCAGTATGTGGATATGTTGGAATTATTAAGGATGTATGTCCAAGGTGTGGCAGACGTGCAGGGGAGCCAGTTAGTATTGACAAATTAAAAGAATTAGATTGTTATAATAAATAGAAAGAGGGATAAATATGGAAAAACAAGTAGAAAAAGTAGAGAAAGTAGAAAAAACGGTAGGAGAAGGCGTAGGATTTGAACGTATTAGAAGAATTACAGGTTATTTAGTAGGAACTGTTGATAGATTTAATAATGGAAAAAGAGCGGAAGAACGTGATCGTGTAAAACATACCTATGATTGCTCTTGCTGTGGCAAATAATGAAAATCCGTTTAGCTGGACCAATCCAGTCAGATAGCATTGTAGATGGAGAAGGCATTCGTACAGTAATTTGGACACAAGGTTGTATCCATAATTGCTATGGATGCCATAATCCAGAAACGCATTCTTTTGATGCTGGAACTTTAGTTGATACAGAAGATGTAATAAAAATATTAGACAATTTAAAAGGTCAAGATGGCATTACATTGTCAGGTGGAGATCCAATGTGCCAAGTAGAAGCATGCTTAGAAATTGCTAGATATGCAAAAAAGATAGGTTTAAATGTATGGTGCTATACAGGCTATACTTTTGAACAATTATTAAAAATGTCAGAAACAAAATCAAGTATATTGGAATTATTAAAGAATATCGATATGCTTGTAGACGGAAAATTTATTTTGGAAGAAAAAAGTTTAGAAGTTCAATTTAGAGGTTCTAAGAATCAAAGGATTATAGATGTAAAGAAAAGTTTAGAAGAGCATAGAGCAATTACAAATCCAAAGTATGATAGTCATAAACCTCAGATTTCTAGATATCATCGTCCAGAGTATATGTTTGTTTAAAATAGTCAATTTGACTATTTTTTTATTTGTGATAGAATATAGCGTAAAAAAAGGGGGGTTTTTAGTATGGAACACATAACAAGACCAATTGAAACAACAGAATTAAAAAGACTTATGGCATTAGGTAGTGGTGTACCAGAAACAAAATATTGGACATATAACTATTTTAGTGATTATGCTCTTTTAGCTTTTTTGCTAGATAAAAATGGAAGCAAGAAAATTGTTGGTGGTGATGTACTAGAACTTAAATGCTTTATGCGAGAGGCTTTATCTAAAATAAATCACTCAGATACAACTTATTCTAATTACAGTCCTTATTATCTATCAAATATAGATATGATAGAATATTCTGGAGGAAATAAGTATGCACCTGATTATTTTATCTTAAAAGAAGGTGTTTCACTTTTAGATGTAGCAACACGTGTAGCAGCACGTTTCGATAGAAGGCAACTTAGTACAGTATTGCCACCAGAAGTAGTAAATGTATTATTAAAATTACTACCAGAAGAAGAGGTTGCTAAGGAATATGTAAAAAAATAAAACGATTTTGTAACCGTTTTTTTTTATAAATAAAATTCATCAACTTCAGTATGAAAACTATCAACATTTTTATGAATTGCCCATATTTTTTTTAATTCTGTGATAAACTTTTTTTCATCTGTATCTGTAGTAATAATGTCTGATAATGATAAAATTCCAACTACTTTTTCGTGATCACTTACTATCAATCTTTTTACTTTTTCTTGTCCCATTACTTTTAATGCATTTTCTATAGAGTCATCCTTATCAATAGAAATTACATTATTGGTCATATAGCGTTCTATTTTGGCTTCACTATCTAATTCAGCGCTAAAAGTACTGCATATGATATCTCTATCAGTAACAACTCCAATGATGTGTTTGTTTTGTTCAATAGGAATGAAACCAATATCATATTTTTTCATTAATTCGGCAATTTCACTTACCTTTTGATTAATACTACCAATAATTAAATCTCTAGACATAATATCTTCAATTTTCATGTTTATTCACCCATTTTTATTATGAAACTATTTCTAGGAATATATTCATATTCATATCATAAATTAGGTGGGAATATGAGAAGAAAAGTACATTTAAGAAAAAAAAGAATTATTTTTAATAAAAGGAAAAGTAATATATTGATTTTTAGTTTATTATCTCTTTTTATTAGTGTTATTTTAGTACTTCAATTTATTAGTTCTAGAATTACTCCAGGACTCATGGAATATGCAGAAATACAAGCAAAAAAATTTGTTACTTTATTGATTAATAGTGCTGTTACAGAATCAATAGGAGAAGATTTAGATGCAGATTCTTTATTTTTGATTACAAAAGATTCAAATGGAGAGATAAGAAGCATTGACTTAGATCCAGTGAAAGTAAATCGATTGCTTAGCAATACTACAAATAGTGTACAAGTCAATTTACAGCATATAGAAAGAGGAGAGATTGACAAGTTGACACTTATGGACGATACTTTGAGAGATTATAATCCAAATGATTTAAAAAAAGGCGTCATTGGAAATATTCCAACAGGAGTCATTTTTAAGAATGCGTTACTTTCTAATTTGGGTCCAAAATTTCCAATTCGTTTAAAAATCATGGGAGATATTATTACAAATATTAAAACGAAAGTGACAAACTATGGAATTAATAATGCTGTAATAGAAGTAAGTATACAAGTAGATGTGACAACTCAAGCAATCTTACCATTTTCATCTAAGGTGATAAAAGTGTCATCCGATATTCCTTTAACGATTAAATTGATGCAAGGTGATGTACCTTCTTACTATTTTGGGGACAAGGTTTTATCATAAATTGTTATTAAATGTTTATGGTTTCTAATCTTTTTTATTATAAAATTTAATAATAAATGAATATATGTATCAAAACGGTTA
>CANEDJ010000032.1:0-17005 GCA_947426265.1 uncultured Mycoplasmatota bacterium
TTGAAGCTTTAAAAATCAATGCTTATCTTTGAATTTGTCATCATTTTTTTAATTAATAAGCATATCTCCTACAACCTCATATAACCACACCATAAATTCACTAATAGAAAACCAAGCATCCTTTAATTTGTTTGTTTTACTATGCTCATTTGAAATGGTAATAAAAATATAATTTCCCTCAAAATCCTGCTCTACTTTAGCATGATATTTTTTATATTTGACAATCATTTTTTCTAAATCATATTTTCCTTTTTCTCCATAAAAATATAATTTTCCTCGATTAATATAAACACTATCTTTCACAAATGTTTTTAAATATGGATAAACATCTTTTATATTGCAAAAAATATTATCTACTTTCTTTTTATGAAATTTTTTTCTTAATTTCTTAATTTGAAAATTTTTCTTTCTTCCTTTTTCTTTTTGCTCTTTTTTTGAATTGTTTGCAATTGCATTTAACATACTACATTTTAAAATATTTGAATTCTTACTAATTGCATCTAATAATTGCTCATTCTCTACTCCAATAATTAAAACATTCCCACGAAGTTTTTTAATAATATTATAAAGTTTTTTTTCTTCTTTCTTCATTTATTCACCTTCTAACAGCGTTTGAAATGCTAAGTTTGCCGCTAGTATTCCCGCGCAACTAGGCACAAATATACTAGAAGCAATTACATTTCCTTCTATTTTTTTAGGAACTTCTTTGCTATAAATTACAGGAATTTTTTGCCTAATTTTTTCTTCTCTTACTTTCTTTCTAAGTATTTTTGCAATTGGGTCATTTTCAGTCTTCATAAGTTCAGTTATTTCTACTTTACTAGCATCCAATCTTTTTCCTGTTCCAAGGCAGGTTACAAATGGAATATTTTCTTTCAAACAGTATTTTATAAATTCAAATTTAACTGTTACAGTATCACAAGCATCAATTGCATAATCAATGGATTCTTGAAAAAGTGAAGTAATATTTTCCTGTGTTATTCTCATTTCAATAATTGTTGTTTTTATATTTGAAATACTGTCAATTCTTTCTTTCCATGCTTTTACTTTTGATTTTCCAATATTAGATTTTGACGCAATAATTTGCCTATTCATGTTTGTTATATCAATCACATCATAATCTGCTAAAATTAGATGCCCTACACCACTGCGTACCAAAGCCTCAGCCACATATCCGCCTACTCCACCAAGCCCTAAAATCAAAACAGTCTTGTTCTTTAATTGTTCCACTTTTTCTACTCCAATAAGAAGCTTTAACCTAGACAGTTCTTCCATATCTTTCACCTTTTTTATTATAGCATAAGCAATTAAAAAAGGAAACCTAATTGGCTTCCTATGGTTTTAATTCATCTGGAAATTTTTCTTCTACATCTACATCAGGATTTTCTTCAATATCCTTATCTTCATCTGGTTCTTTTGAATCATCTGGCTCCTTTTCAGTTGGATCTATATATTTCAATGTAACTGTTTCACCTTTTAATTGATCTAATTCCATTCCTGCCTTCTTATCTTGCGAAATAATTTGTCCCTTCTTAGAACTATCATATCCTTTTTCACCTTCTGATACTTTTACAAGAACAATGCGAATAGTTGGATTATTTTTGTTGAAATTCATTAATGTTGTTCCATTATATAATTTCCCTACAAAGTCTGGAAGAAATTCATCTTTTTCATCATCCTTGTTACTGCTATTTCCACCTTTTCCATCTGATACTGTAATTGTTAGTCCAACATTTTTATTTATGGCATTTACATCCATTCCATCATGAAGGCTTTGACTAATTACTTGGCCTTCATTTTGAGCAGAACTAACAGTATTCACATTAATTTTTATTCCATGCTCTTTTCCATATGCAATCGCTTTTGATTGATTATATCCTACAAAATTTGGAAGCAAATATAAAGTTGTATCCTTATAAGTTCCTTTTCCAATTACAGTTTCTGTATATGGTTCATCTACATCAAATTCAAACGATTTCACTATTTTAGGATCTTCTAGTTCCAAATTGACTTTCATAGCTTTCACGACATCTTTAACACTACCATTATATGGAACAAAATTATAAAGTCGAAGTTTGGTTCCTGCATTCAATTTAGAATCATAGTCATAAATCATAGCATCAAATCCACTAATGTAAAGCTTTTGCATTCCTAATAACTCATCAACATTACTCGTTTCTTTACTTCTTTCTAATATTTCTTTCGCAACATTATAAAAAGATAAAATTTCATTCGTTGTCATATTGGTTTCCATATTGTTACTTAATGTATCTAATAAAGAATAAATTGTATCAATACTTCTAATTGACTTTGCTTTATTCATAAGTCCTTTCACAACAAGTTGTTGATTTTGTCCTCGAATAAAATCATTAATTGTTTTTCGATGACGAGAAAGAGCCAACGCTTGTTCTCCATTTAAAGTTTGTTGTCCTTTTTTTAGACAAATTAGATTGCTAAAATCACGATTGCTGTCTTGTTCACAGAACTCAATTGGAACATCAACATCAATTCCGCCTAAGTTGTCAACCAATTTAACAACACCCTTAAAATTAATTTTTACATAATAATCAATTTTTATTCCTGTAAAATTTTCAATTGTACTAATCATACAGCTTTCCCCACCCCATGCAGCATGAGTAATCTTATTTTTTCTTCCACTCAAACAAGAAATGGGAACATAAGTATCTCTTGGTATACTTACAATTGTAGTATTTAATGTTGTTGGATTAAAAGTAATCAACATAAGAGAATCTCCATTAAAAGAAGCACCTTTAATATTTTCTTTTTCTGAATCTACTCCCATCAACAATACTGTAAATGGCTTATCTATTTTATTTCCACCTGTTGCAATTGTATTTTTTACATCTTTGTCAATAGAGTCTAAAACTTTTGTTTCACTCGCTATATGTTCATATCCTTCTAACGATTGAAATAATAATACATAACCACTTGGTAAAAAGATATATTCAATTTCTTTTTCATATAAAGCATTTAACATAGATACGTAATCATCATAATAAACTATTTTATTATTAGAAATTGATTTATTTTTTTTCATAATTTCTTTTGGGAGTTGATGGCCCTCCATACTATTTTCGTCTTTTAGCATTCCAATAGATGCAGACCCAATGTCACTTATGCTCTCTGCTTTATTACTATTTAATGTCACTAAACTTGCAGAATATGTTGTTGTCGTTGTACTAACACGACCTAGTTTTTCAATTACAGCATGAATATTAGAAGCAAGAAAAATTAGCATCCCTGAATATAATATAATAAATCCTGCCAAAAAGATCCTTTGCTTCTTTTTATGTTTTAAAATAGAACGTATTGATAAAAGGATTAATAAAACTACTATAACAACAATTACAATTGCACCAACCAATCGTAATTTATTCTCTATACCATTTAGTAATGAAATTGAATATAACATATAAAGAGATGATATAATTAAAGTCAAAAATAAAACATCAAATACAATTGTCCAACCTTTATTACTCTTCATCATCCTTTGTTGCATATCATCATATCCTTTCTTTTCACACTCTATCATTATAGCTTATTATATCCAATTTCTCAATCTTTTTACTTTTTTTTCACAAGATTGACACATAGATAACAAACATATTTTCTTATTTTATCATAGTATGATATGATAAGTTCAGGTGATGACATGGAATTATTATTAGAAATAATTGGAGAGTTTATATTAGAAATATTAATGGAAGCTAAGAATAACAAACACATTCCATTCATTATCCGCATTTTTATGATCCTAATTTTAACTTTATTTTACATAGGAATTGCTTTCCTGTTTTTGATTATTGGAATAAACGCCATAAAAACAAATATTTTTTTAGGACTTCTAAGTATTTTAATAAGTTTATTTTTAGGAACCCTTTTTCTTTTATCACTCTTCCAAAGGAAAAAATAATCAGTTTTACTTTCTATCTATTTTATTTTATAATGGATATATATAAAGGAGACATTTATGTTAGAGAAAAAAATAATGGAGATAATGGATACAATAACATATGGTTTTTTAGATGAAAATAATGAAAACATTATAAATATAAATCCTAAAAAATGGGATGAGGAGTTTTATGATTTTTATTATCTATTATCTCCTAGTGAACTATTAGAAAAAAAGTGTGGCGTATGCTGGGACCAAGTAGAATTGGAACGATACTTATTTGAAAAAGAAAATTGGACTGTAAGAACTTTTTTCATTTGCACATATGAAAATGATGGACTTCCATCTCATACTTTTTTAACCTATGAAAAAAATAATATGGTTTACTGGTTTGAACATTCTTGGGGAGTATACAAAGGCATTCATGAATATAGTACATTAAAAGAACTTCTATTAGATGTAAAAAAGAAATTTGTAGTAAATAATGATGCTCCTACAATTGTTTATGAATATGAAAATCCCCCCTATCATATTTCTTGTGAAGAATTTTATGAATTTGCTGAAAAAGGAACAATTATAAAACTAAATGAACCACTTTATTTTTATCATTTAGTAAATAAGAATACAAACATTAATATGGGACTATTCAGCTTACAATATATGTATGAGCACAAACTGTATGATTTATTTGATCAATCTGTATCTAAATATAAAGAACAAATTGTAAATGGTTGGAATAAAAAATATTTAGGACGTAATAAAAATAGTTTAACAAGAGAAGAAATTTTAGATGCACTCACTTTATTTCGAGGCCCTTATGGAACAAAGTATATTTATTTTTTCCGGTTCCCTCCCTATAAAGAGTTAGGGCCTAATACAGAAGCGGTCTTAAACACGAAAGATATTTATCAGATTGATATTCATGACGAAACAATTCAAAAATATTTTTTAGACATTGATTATGGATATGAACAAAGTCATCCAGATCATCGAAAATTAAATAAAAGTTTCTATGAAACGGTCACAAAATATGATTATTTTTCAGGTTATGACGATAATGAAAATATGATTTTCAAACCTCTCAATTGTATTGGTGTTGCTTTTAAGGATGGTTATTGCCCTATTTCTATATTAGAAAAAATGAATTAAGCTTATGATTTTTCATAAGCTTTTTATAATGGATAGTTATATCATTCATAATAAAAAAGTATTTTTCAAAAATGAAATAAATATATATAATAAAATTATAAAAAGGAGTGTGATTTCAATGAAAATTGCAATTACAACATTAGGAAGTATTTCTCCATACTCAAAAGAAAACATGAATTGTCCTGGATTTTTAATAGAATATCAAACATATAAAATATTACTAGATTGTGGAAATGGAATTACTAGACTTCTTCACTTTCCTAATGATTTAAATAACTTACATGTTTTTCTTACACATTTTCATAGCGACCACATTGGGGATATTGGCTCACTACAATATGCTTCTTTCTGTCATCACAATTTAGGAAATTTAAGTAAAAAAATTCAAATTTATTTGCCAGACAATGATTTTAGATTCAATAGAGCTGCCATTCTCTCAAATAAAGAGAGCTTTGCAGATTATCATTCTATACAAGGAAAACAAAGCTATCAAATTGGAGATTTCTTAATAACTTTTGAAGACAATCATTCCCATTCAATAGAATCCTATATGATAAAATTACAAAGTCAAAATTTTAAGTTGGTATATACTTCAGATATTGGAACAAATAACCTGAATGGAATTATAAATTTTGCAAAAGATTCAGATTTACTTATTTGTGAAAGTTCATTTTTAGAAGCCCATAATTCTAGTACTAAAACACATATGACAGCTTCTAAAGCTGGCCAAATTGCTAAGCTTGCTCAAGTAAAACAATTACTTCTTACGCATTTTTGGCCTGAAGAAAATAAAAGTTCATATTTAAAAGAAGCTCAAGAAATATTTCCAAACACTGAAATTGCCACAGAAGGAAAGCAACTCATATTTAAGAAATAACAAATATTAAAAAATATCATCCTGATTTATATACAAAAATCAATAAATTTATTATATAATCTTGTTAGTAATATTTATAAATAAAAAGGAGAATTACTATGAAAAGTATTGCAATATTTGGAAGTTCACGTTCTGGAAAATCTACACTTGCGAAAATGATCGCTAAAAAATATCAAAATTATCACATTATTATTGGGGACGATATTCAATGGGCATTTCAAGAAACTCTGCCTAATAACAATATTAATAATAGTGGAGGATCTGGAATGATTCATGACTTTCCTAATTTTTTATCCTGTCTATTTTATAAAAGCATGAAAAGAAATCAAGGAGAACTCAATTATATTGTTGAGAGTTGTGATATAACCCCTAATAAAGCAAATGACTTATTTAATAACAATAATACGATTTTACTTTTTCTAGGAACTCCTAATCAAACACCAGAAGAATATTTTAATGATATCAAAAAATATCAAACAAAAAAGGATTGGACTTTTGACAGAAGTGATGAACACTTACTAAAACATTCTAAACATTGGATAGAAAAAAGTAAAGAATACCAAAGTGAGTGTAAAAAACTAGGAATTTGGTTTGTAGATACTTCTTTTAATAGAGAGAAAGTATTACAAGAAACACTAGAAAAAATAATTGCAAATAATAAATAAACTTACAAATTTAAGGTTGTAAGTTTTTCCATTTAAAAAGCAAAAAAAATAATGATATTATCTTTTCTTATGATAAAACTGTTTTTTCTAAATATTTAGATAATTCAATATATACTTGATTTGTTAAAATACAGTCATTTAAAGCTCTATGCTTATTTCTAAGCTTTAAATCAAAATAATCTATTAAGTCATCTAACTTATGATGTCTTAGTTGGGGCAATACTTTTCTAGACAATCTTAACGTATCGATATAATCATTTTCCAAATAAATTCCAAGATTTTCTTTCATACTATCATATAAAAAATTGATGTCAAAATTAACATTATGCCCTATTATAATATCATTTCTTACAAAATTTTTAAATGACTGCAATACCAAAGTTAATTCTTTTCCCTCACTTAAAATCATATCATTTGTTATTCCAGTTAATCGAGTTGTAAAATATCCCACTTCTTCATTGATTTTAATTAGCTCTGAAAATTGATCAACAACTTTATTATTTTTCACTTTAATAGCGCTTATCTCTAAGATTTCGCCATAATATGAGTCTAAGCTAGTTGTTTCAATATCCACTACTGTATAATCGTTTGCTTTTTCAATAAGACTCTTCCCTTTATGAATTCTTTTGTTATAATATGTCATTTCATATCTCCCCTAAACTATTTTAAGTTATTTTCTCATTATGAAATATATTTAATTTTTTTACAAATATCTTTGATAGAATTTAATGATACAGAAAAGATTACTTCTAAAACAGTCAAATTATCTGATAAATAAATTATAACAAATAACAACTTTTTTTCAAGTTTGTTTGTATGCTTATCAATACTTTCTTTCACACTAAATATTAATAAAAAATCAAAATATCATAAAAGGCGATTTTAATAACCATCTTTTTTTATTAGAAACAGTTCTTTTACCATCTCTACATTCAAGAACTCGTATCCATCCATATAAATTTCTTTTTATAATGATTTGTTACATAAGAGAATTATTCTCATTCTTATATAGCTTTATCCACCCAAGTTTTAGCCATAAATCAATTTCTTCATAACATCCTACATTTTGATTTGGTATTTTAAAAATGACTAATTCAATATTTTTATTATAAATTAATTTTTGTGATAATCCAAAAAGTAACTCAGCATATGCTTCATATCCAACATATCCAACAATACCATTTTTATCTTCATTCATTAAAAACAACATATCTGCTTTTATAATGTTTTCTAAAAATTCAGTATGAATATTGGGATATAATTCCATAAATTTTGATTCTTCAATTGTTCTTGGATAATCTAATACTTCATAATTTTGATTCTCAAAAGTTTTTACCCATTTATCTACTTCTTTTTGAAGTTTAGCACTTCCAGCAATAACTACTTTTTTCATTTAAAATCTCCTATTTTAGTTCAAGTATTTTCTTTACATTATCCAAAGCTTCTCCAACTAGTTGAGTGACTTTTGATAATTCATAAAAAGCAACAGTATTTTCGATATTAAATTCTTCTGTAGTAGCAGAACACAAAAATATTTTTTTATTTAATGCCATTGCCATTCCTAGTTCAATGTGGGCGCCTCTTCCCGCTGGTAACAATATAATAACAACATCAGAATCAACAATACCTTGTGATTCTAAACTTGCATATTTTATCATATCATCTTTAGATATATCATCACTAACATTTTTTACCCAATCATAAGTTTGCTCCCACCCATTTTCTTTTAACAACTTTGCATAATAATTAACCAACTCACAGTTTTTCATTCCTGATCCAACATAAAACTTCATTGTAATTCCTCCTATTATATATAAATTATACTAAAATTAATGCTTTTTTTAAACACATCATCTCAAATTTTTCATATAAATTGATTATTATTTACTCTATTTCCATAATCCTTTTTACTAATTTATTATTAAAAGATTCACAATCAACTACATAATTTCTTCCATTTTTTATTAGCGAAATTACTGGCGTTTCCACTTTAAACATTTTTTCTAATAGTAAAAGCGGTTTCGTAAATTCAATAATATATGAATCAGCAGAATAATTTCCATTTTTTTGATATAGTAAATAATCAGTTAAAAAGTTTTCATCTTCTGGCAAAGCTATTTTATCGACACTATCTGGATATAAATAAATTGCAAAATTGTATAACCCTAATGAATAAAATGAAACCTGTCTTGTAAATTCATTTTCATCATATTCTCTAGATTTTGTTCTTCCTTTACAAATATTACTAAGTTCTAATGAAAATTGCTTAAAATCTTTATTTACTAATGCAAGTAATGCTTTAACTATTGATAGATTCTCTAAAGTATCCTTTTTATTTAAATATTCATATACATCGTTTACAACTTGTTCTTTCCAATCTTCTTCTTGATAATAAAGATACATAATTAAATTAGTAACTATCGAACCCCAAATTGTATTTAGTGTACTTAATCCACATTCTTTTGGAAAAATTTTTTCAATAACATCAAATTTTTTTAAAGTGAAGATAATTGGTGGAAGTTCTAATGAAAACATACAATGATCTGCTCCAGATGGGAAAACTCGTAACATCTTTAATTTAATATAAGTATTTAATGCCTTATCTAAATATGAATAATCATCTTCTTTTAGAGATTCCATTACACCTAAATATACAACTTTCCGTTCACTGTGCAATAATCTTAGACAAGATTTAATTTTTTCTTCTTCGGATGGTTTTTTATTAATATGTTTTTCAAATTTTTTTTCTAAATATAATTGATAATCTTCAATACATTTAAATAATTTTGGAAATGAATCATATCGATCTTCAGTAATTTCAAAATAAGATTTTAATAGTTTATTTTTTGTTTTATCTTCCATATACTATATCTCCTCTACTTTACAGCCAATTACTGCTTGTGAATCGCTTTGATAATCTAATTATACTATCTTTTATGGCTTTTTTATAGTGTTTTAGGCACAAAATATATTATTTACAATCCAACTTACTGAAAGATTATATTTCAAAGTCATCACGGCTTTTATCTTTATGTTTATCATTTTCCTTATTCCAAACACATTCATCTTTTATACTTTCGATAGTATCATTACTAAATATTCCATGTTCATACATATCTTTAGATACTTTCCAGTAATCTTCTCGTTCTCTCTCTTTTTCCTGATATGCTTTTTCTTCTTTCTTTTTTTCTATTTCAACATGTCCTTACTTTTTCTGTCTAATTTATTGCAACCAATCCAGTTACTTCTCTTTATATTTTAGAGAAATATAAAACACCATAGAAAATTGCTAATATGGGAGATTTTGACTCTTTAAGTAAAATTTCTCGTAGTAAATTCACTTATGCTAAATTTGTTAAACTTAAAGATTTAGCTAAAAATATAATTGATGAATCCAATGATATTTTGAACTTGAATTAACTTCTATTCTTAATCCTTATAAGACATTGATGAACAAATTATCGAACTAGATAAACAAATTTCTACAATTATCAAAAATCTTAATCCACCAACTAGTTCTATTCCTGGAATTGGTGTAATTACTTGTGCTTCAATCATTTCTGAGTTTGGAGACATTTCTAAATTCTCTAACCCTAGTAAAATGTTATCTTTTGCTGATTTAGAACCTGGCATTATTGAATCAGAAACTATGCCTTAAAAAGGCAAGATGGTGAAGCGGGGTCCTGAATATTTAAAATATTCATTAATGAATGTAGCTCTTACTTTCGTTAGATTTAATAATACTTTCTATGAATATTATTAAAAGAAAATATCTGAAGGTAAATGTCATAGAGTTACTTTATCTCATGTCTGTAAAAAGCTTATTAGAGTTATTTTCATTCCTGAATCTAGAAATATTCAATTTAATTCGTCCTTATTGAAATAATTGATTGTTCAATTTTTCAAAATTTCACTTTTGTGAAATCTTTTTGGTGTGGATTTCTTTTCCAATTTTAAATTTTTCAGAGAAACTATTGACTTTTAATAGTTAGCCTTTCTTGATTAAATTTTTTCTATAAACGAAAAAATCAACCTGAACAGATTGATATGTATCTCAAGTTCAAACTAAGTTCGAACAGATTCGTCAATGGAGCGAATCACATACAAGTTACGAACTTTGTTCTCTTTCTAAAAATATTATATATAAATTTTTTGATATTTATTATATAATATTTGATATATCACTTATAGACTAGAAGTTTTTATGAATATTAAAGTATTAATAGATTTTGAAGTTTTAGGTGATTCTAAAACAAATAAGAAACAATTTGATGAAAATATAGCAATGTTCAAAAAGATAATTACAATATATAAAACTGATTTATTTATATCATTAAAAAATTTGTTTTTTTTTAATTCTTTGAAAATTAACAGCGATAATATGAATATTTTTATAGAAAAAGGTTTGAAGGATAAAGAAAACTTTATAACCGAAATTAGTAAAAAATATGATTGGATTTTATATTTTAAAAACGATACCACAATAATAAGTTGTGAGCAAAATATTATATATAGTCCCATTAACTTAAGAGGAGATATAAGTCAATTTAAAAATATTAGTTTTACAGAACATGCCAAACATAAAAAATATTATCATGATTTTTCAAATTATTATATGTATACATTAGCTAATGACACAGAAAAAGAAGGACAATTTTAATATGGAAATTTTAATTAATAAATATGTTTTTAACAATATTCAGAATTCACAATATTTTCTTTTTATAAATGATAATGGTATCAACAAGTTTTTCTTCGATGATGAATTCGTAAGGTTTTATACAATAGAGGAATTGAAAAATATTATATCAGGATATTATGAATTAATTGATATATATGGTGATTTTGATATGAATGAATATAATGTAAAAAGTAGTAATAGATTTATTACAATATTAAGAAGAATATAAAAAAGCCAAAACTACATCTATAAATTGTCAAAAAATAGCATCCTTCCTTTAGGATGATTTCTTTGTGACAACAAAAAAATCAATCATATTTCAGATTGATTTAATCATTAATGTCACTTGGTTCGACGATTTTACCTTTTGGAGCGAGTGTCGTAGTTATCTACAACTTTTTTCCAATAACGAAAAAATACATATTATTTTCTGTTGCTAGTAATAATATACCACATTTTTGTTTATTGTGAAATAGGTTTTGATTGATTTCATAACATTTAGTGTCATAAAAATTATATTTTAATAGTTCAAATAAAGTTAAATTTCATCAAGTAGTACTTTTTTCACTTTAAATTGTGCATCGCTAGTATAAAAATCATTCTCATAAGTCATTAAATAGATATACTTATCTTCAACAGTATAGTTAGATGCATTGTACTTTTTATAATTTTGAGTTTTAACATTATAAATAATTATTTGGGTATCGTTTTCTATCACTAAATGGTTTTCATATTTCTGAACATAACGATTATATACATCATTATCTATTATTTTTTCAAAATTCATAGTTACACTATTAAATTTATAAATATCTTTATCTTTCCCAAATATAGGGCTTTCTAGTGTTACAGAACTAGTAGATATTTCTTCGGTTCCTAAGGTTCTCGAAATTCCTTTACTTCCACTATTTATTAAATAATATCTATCTTCTACATCTTTTTCTTCAAGAATAGAATAATTATCTCGATTTAATTTTAATATTTTATTATATATTATTACAAAAATATAGTTATCTTGAGTGAAAACTAAATCATTATTAGCATTTTCATTTCTATCTTTTAAATCAGCTTCATAAGAATATATAACTTCATTGTCTTTATAGATATTATATATAGCTTTTGTAGGCCCAATGGATTGTGCTTTATCTATATAAAATATATTATTATCATTCTTTGAAAAATAATATGGTTGAATTACACTATAATTAAATTTTTTTTCTTCAGTTAATTCTGCAGTTTGTAAATTTAAAAATGCAAAATAGACATGCGATTTGTCTACATAATTGTTCGTATAAGTTACTAATACTTTTCCATCTTCAAGGGTATCTGGAATTAAATTTAGAAATTTATCTTTAACTAAAGTAGTAACGTTTCCAGTATTTAAATTGATTTTTTTAAGACTATTATCATAACCCATATAAAAATATGCTTCATCATTTTTAACTAAGTAAAAATATGGATATCGAACTTTAACCTCTTGAACACTAGCTCTGTCATCCACTATTAATTTTCTATTGCTTCCATCTAAATCAAACGAATAAAATCCTATATTACCACCATTACCTGTATATGCATACATTTTGTCATTACTAAAAAAATACCATTCAGGTGTCCTAATAACACTTTGATTCATAGATGGTTTGGCTATTGAATGTAAAATTTTGGGGTTATATTGTTTCTCTAATGAACAACCACACAAAAGTAGTATAATAAATCCTATAAAAAAGTTTTTTTTCATAAAATAATTCTCCTCCCCATTTTTTTCATTAATTTTACCTTTTAATTTAAAAAACGTCTAAGTATTAATATAATCAATGTTTGAAAATACGGAACTAAAACACAAGTAAAAATTCCAATTCCTGTAAATGCAATAAGCACTGCCCATCCCAAATTTAAGAAACCTGTCAATTCATCAAATAAGAAAACAATTGAGGTACCACTTAGGCCAACGATAAAAATAGGTATTATGAATATAATCGGTAATGCCAAAAAATAATAGAATACTTTTAATATCTTGCTCTCTATTTTATCTCCTTTATTTATAATGAGTTTGCATATCTTGGAACTTGGAAAATTGATAAGAAATACTATTCCAGAGATTATAATTGATAAAATCCACTGTGGATCATTTTCATATAGAAACCAAGCATTTAATGCTATAAATACTATTAAAGTTATAATAACTCTTGATATTCGTATATATTTTTCCATCAATTCGTTTTGCATTTTTTACCTCCAACTCAATTTTAAAGCTTATTACTATTTGTTTTTATGTACTAATTATATCAAATCTTTCAACTTAATCATAGTGCATTAGATAAAAAAAGAGAACTACTTATAAAGTAATTCAAACTTATATAAACTAACTGAAAAAAACCTATAATTCAAAGTCATCTCGGCCTTTATCTTTGTGTTTATCATTTTCCTTATTCCAAACATAGTCATCTTTAATTGATTCAATAGTATCATCACTAAATAATCCATGTTCGTACATATCTTTTGAAATTTTCCAGTAATCTTCTCGTTCTTTATCTTTACCAAACATCTTATTTTTTATGAACTTTACTAATCGACTAAATAGATTTTTGAAGTAATCGACCATTTCTTGTAAGTACTTATTATCATTTTTTAACTCTTTAATCTCTTTGCTTTTAGTATCAATATTTTTAGATAAAGTATCGACTTTAAACGATAATGCCTTATTGTTTTCATTCAGTATTTTAATCTTTTTCCTATTTTCTTGTAATTCAGTATTTTAATCTTTTTCCTATTTTCTTGTAATTCAGTATCAACATTATTTAAGATTACTGATAACATTTCAGTCTTTTTAAAATCTTTGTTAGTATCTTGTACCTTATCAACATATTCAATGATTTTATTTCTATCACTTTCTGAAATAGTGTAGGTGTTTTTTACTATTGGTGCTTTTTTTAAATTATTGATAGTATCTTTAATATCATCAGTAGTTTTACCAAGTTCATTAGATTTTTTACTGGCAATTTCAAGTGCTTTTTTATTTTTATTAAGTTCTTCTTTCATCGCTTGGTAGTTAGTCATATCTTTAACATTGATGTCTTTATTTCTACCTTTTTCTTTCTTCTTTAAAATATTATTAAGACCATACTCTTTATTGAAACTAGCAATACATAAGGTTCTCATTTTATCTTGAATAATACGAAGACTATCTCTTGTGAAAACATCACCTTTGCCAACTTGTTTAGACATACCATTTTTATATTTTATTGGAACACCAACAATATGAAGATGTGGGCTGTTTCATCATAATGAATAATCGCACTTGCTATTTTAAAATCAAGGACTAAATCTTATAAATCATTAAGTTGTTCTTTAAATACATTAGTGATTTTATATTTAAACTTATCATCTTTAGTATCCCAGTATTTCTTATCTTCTAGTTCTATGATAATCTCACAAGCCAGATCGTTTTTAGAATTATCACTTATCTTTTTAAAGTAATCAGTAATCTTTCTATCGTTTCTGCCTTTATTTTCTTGTTCTTTGTTATATTCAAGTCTTGCTTCTTCAAATTCTTCTAAATAGAGAGTTTTAACATCAATATAACCTTTATCAAATAATTCATTACAAGGTTTGCAAATGCTTTCTCTAAATAGTATTTCATCAACATAAATTAAGTTGTTTTTTTGTTTTAATCTTATCTCATCTACATATCTCATAATTAAGTCAGACTTTCCTTCTCTAATGTAGTCTTTCCAAATTTTAGTTCTTTTCATATATTCATCTTTTAACTTAACTCAGTTAATATAATCAATATCTCGTTTTAAAAGTATATCTAGTGGAGTAAAGTTAAGTTCTTCACAACTTGCAGTATCAGTTAGTTCTTCATTTAATTTCGTAATAGCATCTTCAACAATTTTCTTTTCTTCATTATAGACTTTTAAATCAAATGCACCCTCAATATATGCTTTTCTAATACGTTCTAGTTTATCATTCTGTTTTAATAATTCTTTTTCTAATTGCTCTCTAGGTTCATCAAATTTTTGCTTAATCATTGGTAGGAAGAATTGATTAACAACACTATCATATTCTACTAACTCTTGGACAAAATTATCAAAACATTTACTTATAACATTTTCCTTTAAATTAACTTTGCAGTCAGTTCAATAGTAGTAATAATAAACATTTCCATTTTTCTTTTTAGTAGCTTTTCCACCCATTAAACGACCATATTTAGGACAAGTTAATTTTTGTAAATATAGATATGTTAAAGTTCTTTGGTAACTTCGTGAATTCTTTTTCTTTTGCACTTGGCATTCTTCCCATAATTCTTTAGATACAATAGGTTCTACAACATCTTGATAACAAGTGGGTGTTTTGTTCTTTTGCCGTGAACGAAATCTCCTTTGTAAACTTCATTTTCAAGTATGGCAGTAATAGAAGAATCTCGCCAGTTATTTTTGCCTAATACTTTTTCTTTATTTAATAGATTAGATATAGTTTGATAAGAATTACCCTCGTAATATAGATTAAATATTCTTTCAACAATATCTTTAGTAAAGTAGTCAATTACTAACTTTTTATCTTCGTGTTTATAACCTAGTGGTGCTTGACTTGGAATATGTTCTTGCTTAATTGCACCTGCTAAACCTATCTTTGTTCTTTCACTAGTTCTTTCTATTTCATTTTGACTAGCACTCATTAAAAGTCTTGAAATCATTTTACCATTGCATTAGTAGTATTTATTTCATCATTAGCGCAATCTAAATAAGCCTCATTTTCTTCTAAAAATGTCATTAACTTTTCCCAGTCAAAGATACTTCTAGTTATTCTATCTAGTTTTAAAGCAACTATGGTGTTAATTTTCTTTGATTTAATATCTTCTTTAAGTCTTTCAAATTCAGGTCTTAAATTACCTGTTTTAGCACTTATTCCAGCATCCGTATAATAATCTACTATCTCATAACCTTTAAATTTACAAAATTGTTCTAATCGTTCTTTTTGCTCTGGTAAACTAAAACCCTCACACGCCTGATCTTCCGTGCTTACTCTCAAATATAGTCCACATAATTTCTTTTCATTATTCATAGTTCTTCCACGCCTTTTCTAAAAAAATAAGAGATAAAAGTTCATAGATACATCTAATACCTTTATCTCCTTAACTTATGTTTTTCTAAATTTTTGTACTTCCAAATCATAACCCCATTAAAAAGATTTGGTATGTAAAATTCCTTTTGTTTTCGTTTTATATGATAAGGTTTTAAAGAGAAAAAGTTAATATCATTTACTTATTTTGATAGTGTTAAAGCCATATTCTTTATGTATTCTTCTAGTTCTACTAATTTAATCTTTTAACCTAAATTACCTATGTAAATATCAGTAGAGTAATTAAATACTAGAAAAGTAAATTATTTACAATAATTTTATGTGGTTCTAAGTAGTTTGAATTGGTATTGTTTATTCGTTTGATACTACCATTGATAATCTTTGGTGTAACGTGACAAAACTCACATATAAACTCAATACGTTGTTTTAAATTACTTTCCATTTCTAACTCTTGTGTAGTAAACTTTATCATAAAAATCACATCCTTTCCTTGTTAATTCTTTTGTAAATACAAAAAAATCAACCCGAACGGATTGATATGTATCTCAAGTTCAAACTATAAAAGTTCGAACAGATTCGTCAATGGAGCAAGTGACCAGAATCGAACTGGCATCCTAGCCTTGGCAAGGCCATATTCT
>CANEDJ010000033.1:0-16731 GCA_947426265.1 uncultured Mycoplasmatota bacterium
AACATTTATAATTTTAAAAGACTGTTCACAAAAAATTATTTGTCAACAGTCTGAGGTAACATATAAAAATGTTACCTTTTTGTTATATAGATTATTAAAAATTATATTTTTCCAAAATCATACCAATAAAATATTATTTTATTTTTTTAATTTCATTTTCAATCTCTCTTTGTTTATCTTTTAATTTTTCTTCTTGCTTTCTAAGGCGTGCTAATTTCTTTGTTTTATCTTTCAACATTTTTGCTTGCTTTTTAATCATTTTTTTTATTTGTTTCATATTTAAAAAGGTTAAATTAGGAAATGCATTTAAAACTCTTTTAAAAGACCAATTTTTATTAGCTAAAGATTCTCTTACTTTATGAGACATCTCATCTGTATAGTCTTTTTTTAACGCACTAGCTGTTAGTTTAAGTTGCCTGATAATGTTACAAGATATTATAGTATCAATAATAAATAAAGAAAGTAATAAACCTGAAATAAAATATAAAATAGAATTTGGGATTCGATTTAAACAAGAGTGTAAAAAAGGATTGATATAATAAACTAAAATTGTGCCTAATATTCCAAAAAGAATAGAATTTTGTAAGCAGATTCTCCCATTTAAATTAAGTGGTATGTTTGAATAATCCCACCATTTTGCTTTAAATATCTTTTCCATTGCATAACCTGTGAAATATTCTACAATAGAACCAATAATAATAGAATTTAAAAATAGAAAGAGTGGATAATCAATATAGAAACCCAAAATAAAAGTCATGAGAGTTCCAGCAACACCATAGATAGGCAAATATGGCCCTAATAAAAATCCACGGTTTACGATTTTTCTTTCTGAAATTCCAACATAAATTGTTTCAATGATCCAACCACAAAATGAATATACCATAAATAGGGCAAAATAATAAATAAAATAATACATGTTTTACTCCTTACGTTTTATAAATTTAAATAACTCCATAATCACTAAAAGTGGAATTGTTAATAGAAAAACTAGAATAATATGATCAATACTTAATGGCGCTGTTTTTAAAACATTACTTAAAAAAGGTGTCTCTGTAACAATTAATTGTAAAATTAAAGTTGTAAATATTCCAAAAACAATAAGAGGATTATTTTTTATAGGAAGTTTAAAAGCAGAAGTAAGTTCTGATCTGCAATTAAATACATGAATGTTTTGCATAAATACCATAAGTAATAAAATATAGCTTCTAGCAACTAAAATTTCCATATGCATAACATGGATTAAATAGTACCAGAATGCAAATACAATACTACCTATAATGATACCAGATAATAGAACCTCCTCAACCATAATTTTATTGAAAATAGATTCAGATGTTTTTCTTGGCTTTTTAAACATTATATTTTTGTCACCTTTTTCGAAAGTAAGAGCGACATCTTGAATTCCATCAGTGACTAAATTTAACCATAACAATTGAATCGCGAGTAAAGGAATTGGAAGTCCTAACATTAAAGAAAAAACGAAAAATAAAACTTCAGAAATTCCACAAGATAGTAACATATAAATTACTTTTCTGATATTGTCATAAGCATATCTTCCTTCTTCAATTCCAGAAACAATAGAGCTAAAATTGTCATCTGTAATGATTAAAGATCCTGTTTCCTTTGCAACATCTGTACCACTTCCCATTGCAATCCCTATATGGGCAGCTTTCATAGCGGGTGCATCATTGACTCCATCTCCAGTAACAGCAACAAATTCTCCCCTTCTTTTAAGAGATTCTACAATTGCCAGTTTCTGATTGGGCGTAACTCTAGAAAAAATGCTGATATCTTTAATGAACTTATCGCTACTGGAATTTCCTTGATCTAAATATTTTTGCAATTCCTCACCTGTTGTAATAGAAGAATGAAGCCCTAATTCTTTTCCAATAGCAGCAGCAGTTAATGGATGATCACCTGTTACCATGATTACTTTTACGCCAGCATTCTGACACGCTTTAATTGCATCTGGAACTTCTGACCGAATTGGGTCGATAAAGCCAATCAATCCTAAAAAAGTAAGTTTTGGAATATCATTTTCATCATAATTTTCTTTTTCTTGAAAATTATTTTTTATTCCTTCTGCAAAAGCAATAACTCGGTAACCAGAAGATGCTAATTCTTCATTTTGTTTGATAATTTTTTTAGAATCTAATTTTTCTATTTTTCCATTTACAATCATATTGTTACAAAAAGGTAAAATTGTTTCCAAAGAGCCTTTTATAGTAATATGAGCATCCCTGTTATTTTGATAAAACACCGCAGAATACTTTTTTTCAGATTCATAAGGAATTTCTCCTATAATAGGTAGTTGATCTTTTAAGTTGATACCTGCTTTATATCCTAATGATAAAAGTGCAACATCAATAGAATCTCCTCTATATTTCCATTCTTGCTCTTCTAAATAGAGACTTGCTTCGTTATTTAAAATTCCCATGGTGATGACATTTTTAACTTCATTGTTAATATCTGTTATAGAACCATTTCCATTATATCCGATTCCAGAGACAGTATGTCTTTTTCCACTTGGAAGTACAATCATTTTAGCGGTTTGTTCATTCAATGTTAAAGTTCCAGTTTTATCTGTAGCAATTACAGTGCAACTTCCTAAGCCCTCCACAGCATTTAATCTTCTCACAATCACATTTTTCTTTGCCATACGGTTAGAAGCAACTGAAAGAGCAATTGTGAGAGATACAGGGAGTCCTTCAGGAATCGCAGAAATAGAAAGTGCAACAACTGTGAAAAAGATTTCTTTTGGTGCCATTCCTTTCATATATAAAATGAAAGTAATGATAATTGCAATCATCATGATTAAAATACTAATTTGTTTTGTGAATTTTTCCATTCTAATTACTAAGGGAGATTTAGAAGCATTGCTATTATTTACATTATGAGCAATTTTTCCTAATTCTGTATTTTTCCCAGTTGCAACAACAATTCCTGTTCCTCTTCCACTTAGAACAGTAGCTCCAGCAAAACCCATATTTTTTTGTTCTGTGATGGGAACTTCCTTTTTTATTGCTTCTGAATACTTTGCAGTAGCAGTGGATTCTCCAGTTAAAAAGGCTTCATCAATCATTAAATTTGCAGTATGGGTAAATCTAATATCGGCTCCAATTTTGTCTCCAGATTCTAAATGTACAAAATCGCCAATGACAAGGTCCTCAGAAGGAATAGAAATCATTTTACTATTTCTAATCACTTTTGATTCAATTTTGATCATATTTTGTAACGCAGTAGCACTTTTCTCGGCTTTCCATTCTTCTATTGTACCTAAAATGGCATCTGTTAAAATGACGAATAGAATAAATACAGCATCCATATATTCATGTCCTAAGACAGAAATGATCCCTGTTATAATTAAAATACATACAAGTGGATTTAGTAATTGGCTAAAAAATATTGTTATAATATTTTTTTGTTTTGCTTTTGGTAATTCATTTTTTCCATATTTCTCTAATCTAGAAAAAGCATCTTCATTTGATAAACCTTCTTTATTTGTATGTAACTCAGCTTCTACTTCAAAAATTGTTTTTTGACACCAATGTTTCATAGTCGCCTCCTTATTGTATCTATTATAGCACGTATAATGTAAATTAGTAAATTATTCACTTGTACGAATTATGTTTAGAAAGATTATCCAAATGTGAGTAAAAGATTTTAATATAGTATATATCGGTGGAAGAAATCTTATAAAGAGAAACAGGAATGATAAATTTAGTACAAGAATATAATTTTTCTTTGTTTTTACCGAGAACAGGTATTCCATAACTTTTTCTAAGATAAAAACTACAAAATTTTTGAATATAATCGGCTTTTTTAATCCTATTCAACTTGAGTTTGTAATAATGTCTTGTGAAGCAAATAAAGTATTTTTAGAAACATTGTAGAATATAAGACTTTTTGGTATAATAGTTGCGATTGGAAGTGTGAAAAGGTGGAAAAAAAGGCAATTGTTTTATCAGGTGGAGGATCAAAAGGTGCATATCAAGCAGGTGTTTGGAAAGCATTAAGAAGACTGCATTATCATTATAAAATTGTAACAGGAACTTCAGTTGGTGCTTTAAATGGAGCATTGATGGTACAAAGAGATTATAAAAAATGTTTAAGAATGTGGGAAAATATGGATTTTGAGAAAATCTTTGTAGATCCTTTTCCGAAGAAAATAGAAGGAATTAGTGGAAAGGCAAATGTCTATAAAAGATATGCCTCTAGTTTTATTAAAAATGGCGGTATCAATACCAGTCGTTTTGAACAAATGGTTCAAAAAATGTTTAGCTCATTTCGTTTTTTTCGCTCTTCTGTTGATTATGGTTTGGTAGTTTATAATTTTACAACTAAAAAACCTTTAGAAATTACAAAAGCAGAAATGACGGAGAAAACGGCCCCTCTTTATATTATCGGTTCTGCCTCTTGTTTTCCAGCTTTTCCTATGAAAAAAATAGAAGGAAATCAATATATTGATGGTGGATATAGTGATAATATGCCAATCAATTTAGCAATCGCATTAGGAGCAACAGAAATTGTGGCAGTAGATTTGCATGCAGTAGGTAAAAAGAAAAAAGTAACGAATACCAATGTCAAAATTACGATGATAGAGCCAAGGAATCAAATTGTTTCATTTTTAGTGTTTCAGAAAGAATTATCTAGAAAAGCAATTTGTTATGGCTATAATGATACAATGAAAGCTTTTCATAAACTAGAAGGAAATATTTATACATTTCGATTAGGTGAATTAAAAAAACAATATCAAAAAATGGAACTTCCTTTAAAAATTGCTTTAGAGAAACGACTAAAGAATCGAAAACAATTTGTAGAAGAAAAATTATTGAAACGTTCAATTTTTCATAAATTATTGGAGGGTGAAAAACGAGAACAATTATTTTATGAAATCATAGAATTGATTGGAAAAAGTTTAAAAATAGACGATTCAAAGGTCTATCGAATGAGAGAATTTTCAAGAGAAGCTTTGTATCAATTGTTACTAATTGATCATATTGATTTCAAAACAGTAGAGGGAAAAATATTGGAAGGAAAGCTCCGATCTTTGTTTGGAACAGCAACTATTTTAAGATTTTTATATGATAAAATAGAAATGGGAACAAAAAATAAGAAAACGGAATATTGCAAGTACGCCTTATTATTTCCAAAGGAGTTTATAGCAGCAACTTATTTATTTTTAATCAATTTAGAATATCGTATTATTTAGGGGGGAAAATGGAGAAAAATTTCAAGCAGATTTTAAAAGAACAAGTAATTTTAGAATTTCATCAAAAAGGTTTAGATGATTTAATAACCTTTTTTGTAGCTAAATATCCTAATTTCACTTATACAGATTTGGATGTAGAACATCTTATTCCAGAATATTTAAGAGTGTATGATATTCATTTTTTGGCAAGTTATATTCGTTATAGTGATTTAAGTTTATTAGGAAGTGGAATGCGCGATTTAGCTGTTAAAGAAAAATTATATTATCTTCACTATCATATTGGAACAATATTTCATGCATATCGCAGATTTATTTGGTCAGATGATATTACATTGGAGGATTTAAAAAGATGGCTTCCTTTATTGAGCAATTTTAGACTCAAAAATAGAATTATGAGATGTACTAAAATATCAGAAAGCTTTAAAAGATTTGTAGATTTATGTTTAGAGGAGAACTCTTTTGCTTATCAAAATTTGATATTATTGGATGACCTTTATTCAACTGCTATTATTGAGTTAGAAAGAATTGCTTATATCTCTAATCAAGAAACCTTTTATAAATTATTAAAAATTATTATGGAAAGTGGACTTTCTATTTCCGTTGATCAACTATTACAATGTTTTTATAAATTAGAAAAGTTATTAGAATTAATTCCGATTCAGTTTCTATCACAATACAGTTTTATGATTGAAGAATATTTAAGAGAATTTCGTTATTTTCCGGCCATTCATAATATAGAAGAATTTCAAGCTTTTCGAAATTCTAAAGAAAAGGCTCATTTAGCATTTCTAGAAAATGAAACGGATCTTTCCTCACTAAAGGAATTTTATAGTTTGTTGTTCTTGGGTATGCCTTATCAAAAATTTCAAAAAGTTTTTATGGCTCTTTCAAGTGATTCTAGTAAGCAATATCAGTTATTGAAAATACTATATGAATCGATATTTCCTTTTTTGTTAAAGAAAGATTTATATTATCAGTTTATGAATTATGGAAGCTTAAGATCTTATTTAGAAGATCAAATTAAATTGGAAGATATTAATCATTTAAATTTAATGCTTACTTCTATTGATGAAGAACGCTCATTAATAACCATGGATCATTCTTCTTTCCATTTTATAATATCTTCTACTTCTAGTTATAAAAGCTCGAAAGGAACAATGAGAGCAACGATACAAAACGATACGAATTTTGTTTATCAAAAAGATTGTTTATTTGGTTATTCTACTCCTGTTATATTATCTTGTGATGAGTATACTTGTGTATTGAAAAGAAATGGATTAAAACCGGATTTTTTAATTGCGTTTGATCAGGTATCATTTAAACATTTAATTTATCAAAAAGTAATGGGAATACCAATTGTAGTAATTGATACAGATTCTTATGTTCAAAAACTGATACACAGCTTAGAAGAAAAGTTTGCAAGTCAAGATTGGATTTCTTATATAAGACTTAAAAAGAATCTCTTTTTCGCGATTCAAAAACATCCATGGCTGCTTGTAAAATATTTTACTTCTGAAACTTTATATGAAGATGTTAGATGTTTAGAAAAAAATTTAGAAATATGGATATTAGAAAAAGTGCCTTCTGCCTTTTTTAAAAATCAATTAGAGATTTTAGAACAATTAATTTTAGTAAATGAAGAATTAGAAGAAATATTAGTCAGTGGAAAGAAAACTTCTTTTCAATATCGTAAAAAAATGTTACAATATGAGCCAATTGCTGAATTATAATAGGAGGAAACATTATGAAAAATTTAGGGTTAGGATATGTAAAAACATCAACTGTAGAAAATTTTACGACAGAAAGTGGAATTAAAATTAGAAGATATATGAGTCCGATTGTTCGAAAAGCGTTAAAATTAGCTACCAAAAGAACGGTATATTTAGAGTCGTATCCCAATTTAGAATCAAATACTCCATATATTTTTGCTTCTACACATTCTTTTGATGAAGATATTATAGCGGCCTTGTCGATAATAGACCGTAATGCTTATGTACTACTTGGAACAACAGATCAAATTGACCATAATCCTCAAATGTATGCAGCTTGGTTAAATGGAATGATTTATGTAGATCGATTAGATGCAGATAGTAGAAAAGAAGCTACAAAAAAAATGGAGCGAATATTAAATAGTGGAACTAGTGTTCTATTATTTCCTGAAGGGGGTTGGAATAATACAGAGAATTTATTGTGTCAGCCATTATTTGCAGGTCCTTATATTTTAGCTCAAAAAACAAAAGCGAAAGTAGTTCCAATTGCATCTTTTAATGAACCAAATTCGAATGATATTTTTATTAAAGTTGGAGAACCAATGGATTTTACTGGAAAAGAAAAAAAAGAAGCCTTAAGAGAATTACGGGATAGCTTAGCAACTATGATGTTTGAACATATAGAACATCATTCTACTCCTATTGTAAGAAGTCAATTAGGAGAGGACCAGCATTTAGACTTTATGGAAGTACGTAGAAAAGAATATATGAGAGTAAAGTGGACACGAGATGTTTGGGATGAAGAATTAGCATTTTATCATGATAAAGACCAACCATTGCCAATTAAGATTCGAGAAAGTTTTGATAAAGTTGTAATAACAAGACATAATGCATATATTATGGCACCTATAATCGAAAGACGATTAGAGGATGAAAAGTATAATTTTAAAATTTATATGAAGAAAAAGACAAAACAGTAATTTATTTTTTGATGTTTTATGATATGATTATTTATAATAAGGGAGGGCTTTTATGACATTAGAATTTGAATTACCTTTATTCTCATTAATTTTTAGTATTCTTTTAATTTTTACTTATTTTTCTAAGCCTACAATTGGGTTAAAAGAAAATAAATGTTTTGAAGTAATTTTAATTGCATCAGCTTTAGAAATTTTAATTGATACTTATATTCATTTTATTTGTGCCCTCAATGATTTTAGTGTCATTGTTTCTAATTATTATTCTTTATTTAATATTTTAAATAAAATTTTGGTGCTTTTATTTATTATTATTTTTTCTTCCTTATTATGTTATACATTGATTATCAGTTATGATAAAGTTAGAGAAAATCCAAGAAAAGTAGTAATAGGCTTAAACATAGTTTTCATTATATCTTTTATTATTTTAATTTTTACAAAAATTACACTTGTTGAAGTAGGAAGTGTAACAAATGTGAAGGGAACCACTACAACTTTTGGATATATGATGGTAGCCATTATGCTAGTGATGTCATTAATTGTCGCTTTGAAGAATATAAAAAAAATGGATAAAAGATATTTTCCTATTTTCTTTATTATTGCTCTATTAGGAATATTGTATTTAGTAACTATTGTATTACCTGGACTTATTATATATGATATTGTATTGATTTTGCTTTGTTATACAATGTATTTTACAATTGAAAATCCCGATTTGCAAATGCTTAATGAATTTCGAAGTGCGAAAAAATATGCAGATGATTTGAATAATCAAAAGTCGGAATTTTTGTTTCAAATGACGAATGAAATCAAAGAACCAATAAGAACTATCAATAGAGTAACAAAACGAATGATGATGGAAAATGATATCACTATATTAAAACAAGATATTAATGAAATTAAATATTCATCTAGCAATTTGCTAGAATTAGTAAATAAAGTTTTAGATATTAATAGTCTAGAAACCAGAAAAGTAATGATAAGAGAAAGTGGGTATAATACTGCAAAATTATTCGCAGAAATTAATGCTCAAACAAAATTGAAACTGAAAAGAAGCACTGTAGATTTTCGTTTCAAATATGATGATAGTACTCCAAAAGAACTATATGGAGATGTATTACGACTTAAGCAAATTATTGTGACATTAATAGATAACGCTATTAAATATACCAAAGAAGGCTTTATAGAGTTAAGCGTTAATTTTGTAGTAAAATTTGATATATGCAGATTAATTATTACAGTAGAAGATTCTGGGATTGGAATGATGCAAGAACAAATAGAGCATCTATTTGATAAAAAAGAAAATGAAATTGCTAATATTGAAGAAAAAAATTTGAATTTAAAGTCAATAAAAACATTACTAGATTTAATAGGCGGAACAATTATCACAAAAAGTGAAAAGAATCATGGAACTAAATTTACACTTGTTTTGGATCAGAGAATAGTAAATCATAAGGAAAATAAAACCGCAGAATTGGCGAAAAAATTTGATGATTTACATGAAAAAAAAGTTAGGATTTTGCTAGTAATTGATAATCCGAGTTTAGGAAATAAATTGAAACGATTGTCAAAGCACTATTCCATGGATATTATAACAGTATTTGGTGGGCAATCCTGTTTAGAAAAGATAAGAAATAAAGAAGTATTTGATTTAATTATTATAGAAGACGAGTTAAAAAAATTATCTAGTGAGGCTACTTTAGTCAAATTGAAACAAATTGAAGGGGTTCAAACACCTGTAATTCTGCTCACTCATAAAGTAGGGATAATAGAAAAAGAAAACTATATAAAGCAAGGATTTACAGCAGTTCATGCACTTCCAATAACAAAAGATTTTATCAAAGAAATAAATAATTATGTAGTAAAAAAGTGAGGGATACATATGGATAAAAAAAATATTTTAACAGGAATCAGGCCAACAGGGAAATTGCATTTAGGGCATTACTTTGGTGCTGTTTGTAATTGGGTAAAGTTACAAGATGATTATTCTTCTTTTTTTGAAATTGCAGATGTACAAGCACTTACTGACAATTTTGACAATCCTGATAAAGTTAGATTGAATGTAAGGGAAGTAACAATTGATTTATTGTCTCTTGGAATTGATCCAAAGAAGTCAACAATTTTTGTACAATCAACAATTCCAGAAATTGCTGAATTGACAGTCTATTATTCTAATTTGGTAACCATGGCAAGGCTATATCGAAATCCAACTGTGAAAACAGAGATTAATCAAAAAAAAGCATTATTTGGAAATACAGGAGAAAGTGTAACCTATGGATTTGTTGGTTATCCAGTGAGTCAAGCAGCGGATATTACTGCTTTTGAAGGATCTTGTGTTCCAGTGGGTGAAGATCAATTACCTTTAATAGAACAAACAAGAGAAATTGTTCATAAATTTAATTCTATTTATGGTGAAACTTTGATATTACCAGAACCATTACTTAGTGAAAATAGAAGAATAAAAGGTTTAGATGGTAATGAAAAAATGGGAAAAAGTTTAGGAAACGCTATTTATTTGGCAGACTCAAAAGAAGAAATAGAGAAAAAAATTATGGGTGCTGTAACTGATACGAATAAAATCCGAAAAGATGATCCTGCAAATCCAGATGTATGTATGGTTTTCTATTATCACAAATTACTTGGTAATTCTAATTTAGAAACAGTATGTGAAGAATGTAAAAGTGGGTGTCGTGGATGTGTAGCTTGTAAAAAAGAATTGGTAGAAGTGATGATGCACTTTTTAGATCCAATTAAAGAAAAACGTTATTATTATGAGAATCATCCAGAAGAAGTTGATAAAGTGCTTATTGAAGGTAGTAAATATGCAAGGACAATTGCAAAAAATACGATGAAAAAAGTGCGAAAAAATATGAAAATTGATTATTTTGAAGAGGAAATTTAGTTTTCCTCTATTTTTGTGGAAAAAAGGAGTATATTTTGTCGAATTGTGTGGGAAACTTTAAATCATATCTTGTATCATCTATTGGAGGGATTTTTATGAAAGATTATTTAGACCACATATTTGATAAAGTAGATTCTACTATTAAGTTAGATGAAGAGCAAAAGAAAGTGATTGTAACAGAGGGAGATTTGCAAGTGATAGCAGGAGCAGGGAGTGGGAAAACAACAACCATGGTAGCAAAAGTAAAATATTTGATTGATATAAAAGAAGTGGATCCAAGTAAAATCTTACTAATTTCTTATACGAATAAAGCAACAGAAGAATTGAAATCTAGAATTCAAGATGATTTTAAGTTGCCAATTTCTATTTTTACATTTCATAAACTAGGACTTGAGTTAATCAAACAAGTTAAAAGTGTTGATATCAAAACGAATTCTTTGGATATCATAGAAAAGTTGATTCAAAATCAAAAGAAAAAAAGAAAGTTTAGGTTTTTAATTTATACGAAAAAATATCGAAAGAAGAAAGATTTTTCAAAACTAATATTATTCAGTGATACATTTATTAAAAACTATAAATTAAAAGGAGAACCGTCTATTTTTAAAATGAAAATGCCAAAATTTTGGAAGCAATTTTTTTCAGATTTAATATGTGAATATCGTAATTATATGAAAGAAAATGAGTGGATAGATTTTGAAGATATGATTTTGGAGGCAACAAAATTAATTCAAAGTAAAAAGCTGATATTTCCTTATCAATATGTGATTGTAGATGAATATCAAGATATATCAAGAGATCGATTTTTTTTATTGTATGCAATTAAAAAACAATATCATTCTAATATCATTGCAGTAGGAGATGATTGGCAATCGATATTTGGGTTTTCTGGTTCTGAATTGACTCTTTTTACACATTTTAAAACTTTTTTTCCACAAGCAGAAATATTAAAAATTACAAGTACTTATCGGAATAGTCAAGAATTAATTGAAATTGCTGGAAATTTTGTTATGAAAAATGAATTTCAAATAAAAAAGCAATTAGTTTCAAGTAAACATGTGGAAAAACCGATTCAAATATATTCTTATCAAAATAATTCTTGTGGATTATTAAAAAAAATTTTAGAAAAAATTTCTAAATTACGTGATTTCTCTACTGTTTTTTTACTAGGACGTTATCATCATGATTTTAATATAGCAGATTATCCATTTTTGAATGATCAAAATGGTAAAATAGGATCCCCATATACAAATTTAAATATTCAGTTTTTAACGGTACATAGTGCCAAGGGATTGGGAGCAGATGAAGTAATTTTACTCCATTGTAGTAATCATATTTATGGATTTCCAACAAAAAAGAAAACAGATTCCATTTTAAAAAATGTAGAGACGGTGGATGAATCTTATCCATATGCAGAAGAAAGGAGACTTTTTTATGTAGCGCTTACAAGAACGAAAAATCATGTTTTCATTTTATATCCCAAAAGGTATCCATCTATATTTTTGAAAGAAATAAGTTCAACATATAAACGATTCTGCAATCAGAAGGAAGATCATAGTTTGTGAATAAGACCATTTAGCCTTATTTTATAGATGCATATTTTCTTGACTTTTCGAATAGCATATGATAATATGAATATATGAGCAAATATTCATATGAGGAGGGCGTATGACAACCATAAATAAAACATTGTTTTTAGAATTAAGTCAGTTTTATAGAATTATAGGAGATGAAACAAGACTTCGTATATTACATTTATTAGAAATAAAAGAATTAAATGTAAGTGAAATAGCTGAGCAGTTAGAAATGACGAATTCAGCGATTTCTCATCAATTACAAGTGCTTAGATATCATGATCTGGTTAAATCTAGGAGAGAGGGAAAGGAAATTTATTATTCTCTAAAAGATGAGCATATTATGATTATAGTAAAATATGGAATGGAACATATATTAGAAAGGAAAAATTCATGAAAAAGATAAATTTTGAGGAGTATAAAATTATTGTTTCAATTTTTTTATTTATCATTGGGTTACTGATTCATCAAATATTGTGGCTATCAAATATATTTTTATTTATAAGTTATTTCATAATTGGTTATGAGGTGATTATTAATTCTTTTAAAAATATTTTAAAAGGGGAATTATTCGATGAAAGTTTTTTAATGACACTAGCAACAATCGCCGCCTTTTTTATAGGGGAGATAATAGAAGCTGTGACTGTTATGATACTATTTCAAATAGGGGAATATTTACAAGAAAAAGCGATTTCAAAATCTAAAAATTCTATTTCTAAATTGATGGAATTAAAGTGTGATTCAGCGCTCCTTCGAACAAAAAATGGGGACTGTTCTGTACCTTTAGAGAATGTAAAAATAGATGATATGATGATTGTGAAGCCAGGTGAAAAAATTCCCTTGGACGGTGTTGTTGTAGAAGGAAATTCTTTATTAGATACAAAAGCACTTACGGGGGAATCCGTTCCTATAGAAGTGAAGAGGGATTATTCTGTATTAAGTGGTTCTATTAATCTTGAAGGGACTTTAGTAATTCAAGTAAAAAAGGAAATGAAAGAGTCAACAGTAACCAAAATTCTAGAGTTGATTGAAACGGTAGCAGATAAAAAAACGAAGACAGAACAGTTTATAACAAGATTTTCTAAAATTTATACACCAATTGTTGTGATTTTAGCTTTTTTGATTGCAATTATACCAAGTTTGATCACACATGAAGCAAGTACATGGATTTATAGAGCGATTATTTTTTTAGTGTTATCTTGTCCATGTGCTCTTGTGATTTCAATTCCTTTGGGCTTCTTTTATGGAATTGGAGAATGCTCCAAAGTTGGAGTTTTGGTAAAAGGAAGTGCAGAGCTAGAAACATTGGGCAAACTGAAATCGGTTGCTTTTGATAAAACAGGGACGCTGACAGAAGGTGTATTTAAAGTTACTAAGATTGAAACTGAACTAGATCAGCAAGTTTTTATTAATTATCTTGCTTCAATAGAACAGTATTCCAATCATCCGATTGCACGATCTATTTTAGAGTTAGATCATACATTATTTGCAATTGAGGATCAAAAGGAATATGCTGGTAAAGGTATAGTTGGGTTTTTGGATGGAAAAGAAATTATGGTAGGAAACAACAAGCTTTTTTTAGAAAATAAGATAGAGATTCCGAAGGTAGATTCTATAGGAACTGTGTTATTTATGTCTCTTGATAAAAAATATATTGGGCATATTATAATTTCTGATGTTATAAAAAAAGATGCCAAAGAAAGTATTCAATTGCTAAAAAAGTTGGGGGTTTCTTATTTAGCAATCGTTTCAGGAGATCAACAAAAAATAGTTTCATCAGTTCGCAAAATTTTAGAACTAAATGAGGAGTATGCAGAATTGCTTCCAACAGAAAAAGTAAAAATTGTAGAAGAATTAATAGCGAAACAAAAAGGCCCATTTGGATTTGTTGGTGATGGGATGAATGATGCTCCCGTTTTAGCGCTTACAGATTTAGGAATTTCCATGGGAGGAATAGGAAGTGACGCTGCAATTGAGGCAAGTGATATTGTGGTCATGAATGATGATTTAAAAACGATTCCATTATCGATAGCAATAGCAAGAAAATCTCTTCAAATTATAAAGTTTAATATTGTTATGGCGATAGTTGTGAAGTTGTTGGTTTTGTTGTTTGGAGTTTTGGGAATCTCTTCTATTTGGTTTGCTATATTTGCAGATGTTGGTGTAACAATATTAGCAATATTAAATTCATTTCGAATTTCTAAAAGCAAAACAAGTATCATTTAATACTTTATTTTTCAAAGTGGAAATAAAATATATATTTTCTATTAACTAAGAACTTAAAAGAAATAAGAATATATATCTTATTTTTTTTATACACTGTAGTGAGGGATATATATGAACTATTTAAAATTAATTTTCAAAGGATTTATTGTAGGATTAGGTAAAATTATACCAGGGGTAAGTGGAGGAATGTTGGCTATTTTATTAGGTGTATATGAAGAAAGTGTGCAAGCAATTGCTCATTTCTTTAGAGATACAAAAAAAAATATTCTTTTTTTAGGAGTACTTGGAATAGGAGCATCGCTTGCAATTGTGTTTATGAGTGGAGTGATTGATTTTTCTCTAGAAAATTATTATCTTCCAACAATGTTACTTTTTATTGGATTAATGCTTGGTGGAAGTAGATCCTTAAAAAGAGAGATTGAGGGGACAAACTGTAAAGATTATGTATTTCAATTAGTAGTTCCTTTTTTATTTATGATATCGATTCAATTTTTTCAGAATGGAACTTTTTTAATAAATGAGAATTATAGTTACTTTTTAATTTTCTTATTTGGAATAATAGATGCCATTACGATGGTAGTTCCTGGTATCAGTGGAACTGCAATATTAATGTTACTTGGATTTTATCCTCTTTTATTAGAAACGTTTAGTCATCTGTTAGATCCATCTTATTTATCAAATACATTACAAATTATGTTGCCTTTTGGATTAGGAATATTAATTGGAGTACTAATTACTGTGAAAATTGTTTCTTTTTTATTAGAAAGACACTCCGTTTCTTTTCATTATGTTATTATTTCCTTTTTCTTTTCGTCTATTTTGCTTTTATTTTTACAAACATTTAAAAATAATTATACAATGGGAACTGTTATTGTGAGTTTTTTATTTTTAATATTAGGTTATTTTATTTCTAAATTTCTGGATTCGCATTATAATTTATAAGATTTATGTTATACTATAAAATGGTGATTAAAGTGAAAGAAAAGTATGGAGATTTGTTAATACTTCATTCTAATAAAGAAGATGGAAATATGGCTAAAAAGTTTGGGGAGGATGCAGACATAAATCGTAGACGTTTTATAGCAAAATTGGGATTAAATGTCGAACGTTTTTTATTTATGCAGCCTAATAACAGTGATGTTATTGTAGAATTAAAAGAAGATGTTTTAACTGAAGAAAATTTGTATTATAAATTGATAGAAGCCGATGCTATTGTTTCTAGATATCCAAATGTATTTATTTATCTTAGCTTTGCAGATTGTATTCCATTTACGATTTATGATCAAAAGCAAAATATTTTTGCATTTGCTCATCTTGGTTGGAGAAGTACTTATTTAAATCTTCATCAAAAATTATTCCAACTTTTTATAGAAACATATCATTCTAATATAGAAGATTTGATAATTCATATTGGACCATGTATTAAAAAAGAGAGTTATTTATTACCGAATTTAGAGCAAAAAGATAATTTAGCTTGGAAACCATATATTACTTTTGTAAATGAAAATCTTTATTCGATTGATTTAAGAGGATATGTAGTAGATTTTTTTAAAGAGCAACAGGTAAAACAAATTCATATTTCTGATATTGATACTGGAAGTAATTTAAATTATTTTTCTCATTATCGATCTACACATACAGATGAAATAGAAGGACGTTTTTTTTGCTCAGTAGGAATGTTAGAAAAAGAGTCATAAAACGGTTCTTTTTTTGATATACTTTATTGAGGTGTTGGAAATGGAGAAAAAGCTTCCTAAAGTATTTGCAAATAAAATAGAAAAAGAAATTCAAAATAATGATAGAGTTTATGTTGCTTCTAAAGATGTTATAGAAAAACAAGAGCCTACTATTCAATTGCAGGGAATGAATGTAAATCAAAAGATAAAGACGATTCTAAATTCAAAAAATTATATTTATAAAGCAGAAGTTGATATTAAAACGAATAATGGAATTATTACTAAAAAGATTATTGGAAAAAGTGGGAATCAATTGATTACAATGGATAATGAATTGATTCCAATTGATACGATTATAGATATTCAATTAAAAACTCCTAGATAGGAGTTCAGACTGTTCACAAAGTGGTATATTTGATTAAATATACTGCTTTTTTTTATAACTAAAATCTTTTTTA
>CANEDJ010000034.1:0-15918 GCA_947426265.1 uncultured Mycoplasmatota bacterium
TTTATTGATAAACAAAAAGTTAGTTTTATATGTTCTATTGATGATGAAAACTATCCTAATGTAAAAGCAATGCTTAAACCAAGAAAAAGGATAGAGCTAAAAGAATTTTATTTTTCTACAAGTACTTCATCTATGAGAGTAAGTCAGTATAAAAATAATCCAAATGCTAGTATTTACTTTTATCATAAAGGATTAATAAAATATGTTGGTGTGATGCTGAAAGGGAAAATGGAAGTTTTAATAGACCAAGAAACTAAAAATATGATTTGGAAAAAAGGAGATACAATGTTTTATAAAAAAGGTGTAACCGACCCAGATTATTGTGTTTTAAAATTTACTGCAACAAGTGGTAGATATTATTGTGATTTGAAAACCGAGAATTTTATTATTAAATAATTGATACATTATAATTTCTGTGAGTGATTTATAAGATTTGTAAAAATTACTAAAATAAGCTTTTTTATCGCATTAAAATCATGAAAAGTTTTTCATTTTTTAAAGAATAAAACTATTTTCAATAGAATTGGAAATTGTTTTTTTAATAACAAAAAGTGATATAATACTTGTATTAAAGTGTTATTATTCTGTGTAAATAATTTAAATGAAGAAATGGAAAAGGTAGGAAACATATGAAACTTATAAAGGGAAAAACAATACTTTCAAAAGTGAAATATGGAAATGATTGGTATGGTATTGATTATAATATGAACTTATATAGAGGATGTTGTCATGGATGTATTTATTGCGATAGCAGAAGTAACTGTTATCACATTGATGACTTTGATATTGTAAAGGGGAAAGAAAATGCGTTATTTATTCTAGAAAAAGAGTTATCAAAAAAGTGCGAAAAAGGTGTTATTGGAATTGGTTCCATGTCTGATACTTATAATCCAAATGAAATAAAGTATGAACAAACAAGGGGAGCATTAAAATTGATATTAAAATATGGTTTTGGAGTTTCTATTGATACAAAAAGTGATTTAATTTTAAGAGATTTAGAACTATTGAAAGAAATTAATTCAAAAAATAATGTTATTGTTAAATTTACGATTACAACACCAAATGATGATTTATCAAAAATAATAGAGCCTAATGTTTGTGTATCTTCAAAAAGACTTCAGGCGATTAAAGTATTATCAGATAATGGAATATTTGTGGGAATTATGATAAATCCAGTACTTCCATTTATTACTGATTCAGAAGAAGATATGAAAAGACTTGTTAGACTAGCGCATGATTATGGAGCCAAATTTATTCATACTTATATGGGAATGACATTAAGAGAAAATCAAAGAGAGTATTATTTTGAACAATTGGATAAACATTTTGTAGGATTGAAAGAAACTTATAAAAAACATTATGGAAATAGATATAATTGTGTTGTTCCAAACGCGAAAAAATTGTATCAAATTTTTAAAAGAGAATGTGATAAATATGGAATCCTATATGATATGAATGATATTATAAAAGCTTATAAAAAGGAAACAAATAGGAAAGAACAAATCACATTATTTTAGATATTTGGATGAATCAATTTTATAACTTGAAGAATTAATTGTAACTAGCTGAATAAGCCATTGTGAAAAAATATAATAAAGAATAAAATAATTTTTGAAAGGAGAAATATTTGATGAAAGATAAAAAAAATTTCGGAAAATATATTGCCGAAAAAAGAAAAGAGCTTGGATTAACACAAGAAGAATTAGCAAGCAAATTATATGTAATTCCTACTACGATTTCGAAGTGGGAGAGGGGAATTACCTATCCTGACATCACTGTGATTACCAATCTTTGTAAAGAATTAAACATTTCAGAACATGAATTTTTTATTGCTTGTGATGACGAAGTAGAAAATAAAGAAAAACAAGAAATAAGAAATTATAGGATGTTAAAAAAAGGCTTTTATTATACTTTAAATATTGGTTATTTGATTGGACTAATTACTTGTCTTATTTGCAATTTGGTAATAGACCATACCTTATCTTGGTTTTTTATTGTATTAGTTGGAATATTCATTTCTTTTACCATAACAACACTTCCACACTTATTGAAAAAGAATAAATATAGATGGTTTAAAGCCTCTATCATTTTTACAATACTTGTATATTTATTGCTTGTCTCAATTCATGTTTATAATGATGGAACATGGCTTTTCAATAGTTTTAAAATTGCTACATTTGTTTTTTTCTTCTTTTGGATTGGAATACTCATGTGGATTTTTACAAATATCCATATTCAGTATAAAATTTCTATTAGCTTGATACTATTTGCAATTGTAACAATATTTACAAATCCATTTTGTGAAATAGTCTTGAATATAAAGAATCAAGATAGTAATATTTCCAATATCATAAGTGGAATTCTTATGGTCATAAGCGCTATTGGAATTTGTATCTATAAAATAAAAAATAAGGAATCGCATTAATGTGAAAAATATATTGATTCATGGTTTGGGACAAACGAGCAAAAGTTAGAATCAAACAAAAAAAATTTTAAATGAAAATGACATGATAGTAGAAACTCCAGATTTATTTCGCATAGATGAACTTACTTACCAAAATTTGTACCAAAGCTTTTCTGAGTATTGTAATAGTCAAAATGAAAAATTAAATCTATGTGGTCTTTCATTAGGAGGAATATTAGCGCTTTCCTTTGCAAAGCAATATCCAGATAAAGTTAATTCAATGATTTTAATAGGAACTCCTTATAAAATTCCTAAAATACTTTTTCACATACAAAATTTAATATTTCATATGATGCCGACCAAAATATTTATAAAATTGGGATTATCAAAAAAACAATTTATTACTTTAATATATTCTATGAAAAATCTTGATATCGCTCAACATTTAGAAAAAATAACTTGTCCAACACTCATTTTATGTGGAAAGAAAGATAAAGTAAATTTGAAAAGTGCAGAATTATTAAGTCAAAATATAATGAATAGCAAATTTGAAGTGATAGAAAATTCCTCACATGAAGTAAATATAGATGCGCCTATAGAACTTGCTTCTAAGATTTGTGACTTTTGGAAAAAATCATAAAAGGGAATATTGCAAATAAAAGAATATTTTGTTATTCTATGAATAGAAATAATTCATTTTATATTTTTTGAAAGGAGAGCAATATGTCAGATAAGGAAGTAAGTATAACGGTTGATTCTGCTTCTATTGTTCCAATGATAGATAAAAATCAAACCCAATTGATTTTTCAAAGACACTGTAATTATGATAGAAAAAATGGAAAATTACATCCTGAATCAGTAGAAGACCAAAAATCAATTATGCAATCTTTTATTACAGATTTAAAAAATTCATTTAGTACAGAAGATTTGCAAAATACATATTTTTTATTTACTTCTAGCAATACTGTTTCAGATAATGATTTTAAAAGGTGTATTGAAACTACCAATATCGCGATGGAATCTATAAAGCAGTTTTTGAAAGAACGTCATATTTCTACCAGCCATGTTATAAATTTAAATGAAGATTCTAATTATAATGGGCAAATTCACGAAAGCAGACAATTAGTAGAGCCAAAGATGTTTACAGACAGGACTGGATATTATGACTTTTTAAGCAGAAAATATAATGGAATCAATGTTGATTTCTGGACAGACTTCGAAGAAGATTTATCAAAAGAAAAAAGAGAGGAATTGGGAGCAGAGGGACCAGAACAAATTGTAGAAAGAGCAGTTTGTTATATTCAGATATTGCAAAGATATGCCTCTTATTTTCACAAAAAATATCCAAATAGCCGATTGGTTATTTGGAATGGAACACATTATGATTTGATTAGTCCTTTGGTAAAGCAAAGAATTTTACACTTAGAAAAATCATTTTGGCTAAAAGTAGATTATTGTGGTGGAATCTCACTTGTGATTGATGAATTAAATGGAGTCATTGCTAATGTGAATGGAGCTCGTTATCCGTTTGATTTTGGAGAAATAAAACAGCCTCATCGACACTTTTAAAAATTGGCACATTATCCGATTTATGAAACCTAGAAAAATGTTCTCGGTTTCTTTTAATTTTATTTAAATCGTCACTTTTTATCCCACCATCATAACAATTATTTTCTCTATATTTGATATAACTTAAATGCGTATCAAAATCAGGTATTACAATAGCATCTGGAACCATATTTACAGAACTTGCACCAATAATCCAAAATCCTAATTTTTTAGCTTGCTCTGTAATCACATCAGCTCTTCTTTCAATTGTATCTATTTTTTCACCTGACCAATTCCACCAATCCCCAGCAGGAAAAGCCTTAGTTAGAGACCATAATAAATCTCCATCAATCCAATTTTTTTCTTTTTGATGATTGACAAAATAAGTTTTACCAACTCCAGAAGGACCATATATAAAATATCCTTTGTTATGAGTAACATACTCCTTTTTTAAATCATTATAAATATTCGTACCATCAGAAAATACAAGGGGTGTTGTTTCTTCATATAAATTATCAATATAGTGAGTCATATTTTCACTTCCTTTTTTTTTATTATAGCACAAAATGAAAAAACAATAGGCACCAATATTGGTATATAAAAAACTACAAATTGTAGTTTCTTATAATTCCCATTCACTAATTTTCATTTCAGGAAAGAATTTTCTTCTATACATTTCTTCTAATCGAATAAAGTCCTCATGATAAAATCCAAATTCTTCCATCATTCTTTTTTGTACACCAGAAATCTGAGACTCTTCTGCATAAATTCTTAAAGCCTCTAAACTAGGGTCAATCACCAAAATAAAGAAAATGATTTTATAAGGAATATTCCAGAGCTCAAGAATACTATTTGGATTATTCATATTAAAGCAAAGAGTATTAATGCTATGAGGAGTTTCACAATTGATACGATAATAATCTGCTTTTTTAGAAAGTAATTGAAACTCAATTTGTCGAATTTCTTCAAAAGAATGAATCGATTGACAATTTTCAAAAAAACGACTGCTGAAATCACTATGAACATGAGAAATAATATGTTTCGGTTTTAAAACTTTCCGAAAATAAATTTCTTCATATTTTAAAAACTGGGCATCGAAGCAGCCTACAGTAGATTGAATAAAATCAATTAGTCCTTTTTCTATTGGACAGCTACTCTCCTTAGAAGCGCTTGCAGAATATCCACACCCTAGAAAGTAGAAATAAATAGATAGTTCTGGGTCAATTGCTTGAATCAAAAACGCTATTTTATCATCAAAAGAAGCAAAGTCCTTATTTTCTTTTGAATTCATTAAATATGTTAATATAGACAAATATTTTTTCCAATTTTTTTGAGGAAATTGTTCATCAGAAAAACGAGCATTTATAATAGAACCAGATTTTTTATTAAAATCAGGCGCCAAATCATCAAAACCGTGAAAACTTTTTGAATCAGAATAAAACCTTTTTCGGTAATATAATAACTTTTCTTCTAAAGCAATTTCAGAATGCAAAGGACCACATACTTGCTTGGACATAAATTTTTCCTCCTTCGTTGGTTTTCTATTCTAGCATTCACATATCAGAAAGTCAATTTAGAGATACATTTTTATTTATTTCCATTTGTGATATAATGCTTATATGAAATAATTTGTTCAAAAAGGGGGCATATATGGATAGATTTATGATAGAAATAGATTGTTGGATGTATGATGGATTAGAGGAATATTTATTATCATTACCTGGAATTTTAGAGGTGGCTATTTCTGATTTTGGGAATTTTGTAATTGATGTAAAATATAATTCTAATATAATGAAAATGAAAGTGTTGAAATTGGAAATTTTGTTTTTTTTAGGAATATTGAAACTTCCAACAATTATCTCTTTTCATAAATATCCAAAAATGAAAACGAGTAGATATGATATGGTGATAACCGATTTGTGTTGTGAATTTTGCTTTTGGGGAATGATGGAGGATTTATTAGACATGGATGGAATAGAAAAAGTCACTAGTGATTTTGATGAAAATAATTGCCACAAAGAACAGATAATGATGAAAGTGGATTACAATCCCAAATTGATAAAAGAAGCAGAACTAAAACAGCTAGAACTTAAATTTAATGGTCAATCAATTAAAAAATAGGGAGTTGATGTAGATGAAAAAATTAAAATATGTAATTCTATTATTTTGCCTTACCATCACATTAATTGGGTGTACCAAAAAAGAAGCAGAACAGGCACCAGAAAGTACATCCACACCACTTTTGCTAGAAGTTACAAAAGAGGGAATGGATAATAAACTATATTTATTTGGTTCAATTCATGCTGGAGAAAAAACGATGTATCCACTTCCAGACTATATTATCAATGCTTATAAAGAAAGTGATATTCTAGCAGTAGAATTTGACTTGGTAGAATATTCTAGTGATATCGCAAATCAAATGGAACTATTATCCAAATTTATCATTCCAGATGGGAAAAAAATTACTGATTATGTGGATGAAAAAACATATCATAGTGGAGTATCCATTTTAGAAAATTTAGGTCTTTATAGTCCGATATATGATAATTATAGTCCAATCATGTGGCAGACTTTAATAGAAACGGCTGCAATGGAAGAAGTTAATTTAAGTTCAGCGTATGGAATAGATACATATATGTTAGAGCTTGCTAAAGAAGATGGAAAAAAGATATTAGAATTGGAATCAGCTGAATATCAATATAATGTATTATTAGGATTTGATGAAGAAACACAAATATATTTATTGAAGCAAAGTATAGAAGAACATGAAAATTCAAAAGAGAATTTAAAAGAATTGTATGAACTTTATAAAAAAGGAAACAAAGAAGAATTAGAAAAATTGGTATTCCAAAGTGAAGAGGAACCCAATCAATATGAAATAGAATATAATGAGAAATTAATTACAATTAGAAACAATAATATGACGGATTTATTAGAAAAAAATTTTCAAGAAGGAAAAAACGTTTTTTGTACAGTTGGTCTTGCTCATATTATTGGAAAAGGTGGAATTATAGACCAATTTGAGCAAAGAGGATATACAGTTAGAGTTGTAAAATAATATAGAGAAACAACAATTTGTTTAGGAGATGATTTTATGGATATTGAATATTTATGTTTTAGTGTTCCAAGTATAGATGGAACCGATGATATCATTCATGATGGTGATGATGAAAATACGATTTGGATAAAAACAAAAGATAGAGAATTAAGAGAAACAGCAGAACAAAATAATATGAGTATCGTTTTTGATAGAACAACAAAAAAGTTTTATAAATTAGGAGAAGAATTTGATATTAGTGGCAAAGTAATTTTTCCAAGAAGTCATATTGCATATGAAAAAGAACTAATATCAAATATTTTAGAGCAAGGAGGAATTCCAATTGAGACCATGGAAGATTATGATAAAATCATTTATTGGCCTAATTTTATAAAACCAGTACATAGAAAGTTGGTAGTTACAACTTATAAAGAATTTATAGAAAACGCAGAAAGTTATAGAACAATGTTTCAAAGAATATTTTTAAAAACGGCTATAAAAAGTAGAATTCGTCATATTTTAACTGCCTTTGGAACCGTAAATATAGAAGGAGAAGATTTCTTTTTTACAAAACCTCCTTTATTTGACTTAAAAAAGGATGATACAATTTTTTTATCAGAAGCTTTTAAACCTATTTCAGACCCAGAAAATGATATGAGCTGTAAAGAATATCGTGTCTTTGTAGTAAATGACAGCCTTCTTAGCATTTCTAGGTCATATGTAGATTATGAAACGCAAGTTCCAGAAGCAGTAACTGCTTTTGCAGAACTTCAAATAAAGAGAATTTCAAAAGTTCCAGAATTTCCTAGTAGTTATGTGCTAGATATAGGACAGGTTTTGATGGACGGAAAAGAAGTCATTGATATGATAGAATTTAATCCAATTTGTAGTTCAGGATTAGAAGTAAGTCATAAACTAGTAGAAGAAATATTAAAAAGAAGAAATGCACCAAAACAGTTTGTAAAAAAATAAAAAGATTTTAAATGTTTCATAAAGTGAATATATTAAAGTAATATATCGCTTTTTTTATCTATAATATATAGAAAATAATACCAACAAAAATAGGTTTGGAAATTTTCTAATCTATGATATGATAGTGGTAATAAAAAGAAAGAGGTAATTTATGAAAAAATGTCGATTATGGATAATATTTGGACTACTCATGCTATTTGGAATTACAAATGTAGAAGCAGCATCCTTTGGAATGAGTGCATCTAAAACAAGAGTAACTCCAAATGGAACTTTTACAATCTCTGTAGGAGGAGACTGTATTGGAAGAGTAAACTTAAGTATTAGCGGAGGGACCTTATCAACTTCGAGTGTTTGGGTAGAACAAAACTATCAAACTATAACTGTTCGCGCAGGAAGTAGTGGAACTGTTAAAATTGTAGCAACACCAGCAGCAGGATTTTCAGATGCAGATGCAAATGAATATGCACCAGGTGCTAGAAGTATTAATGTAGCGATTTCATCAGGAAGTACATCTTCTGGTAGCACGACAACGAAACCTCCAGTAGATACACGTTCAACCAATAACTTGTTAGCATCTTTAACGATTAACTCAGGAAACTTGAGCCCTAATTTTGATGCCAATACAGTAGAGTATCATGTAGACTTACCAAGCAATCAAAAATCTATAGTAGTGGATGCGAAACCAGCAGATGGAAAAGCGAGCGTTACAGGAACAGGAGAAGTGAATTTAAATCCAGGCGATAATACGATTAAATTAACTGTAACAGCCGAAAATGGAAGTGTAAAAGAATATACTATTTTTGCGTATGTAGAAGAAGAACCAGATGTTTACCTTTCTTATCAGAAAGAAGAAATTGGGATTGTAAAGAACTTAAAAGGAGTAACCATTCCAACCGGGTTTGAAACAAAACAACACACAATTAATGACCATACATTTTCTGTTTTCTCAAATGGAAGTCTCACTTTCATTTATGGTATTAATTCTAAAAAAGAAAAAGGATTTTATCTATTTGATGAAGAATTAAATGAATGTACAAGTAAAATACTTCCAATTGCCATTCAAAACAAAACATTTTATTTGTATGATTTAGAACAAGAAAAAAAAGGATTCAAAAAAACAAAAGTCAATATCAATAATATAGAAGTAGAAGGATATCAATTTGAAAAAGAATTTGCGCATTATTTCTTAATTCCAGTTTTCAATCATGAAGGAAAAAAAGTAGAATACTTATATGAAGATACAGAGCAAACCTTTCAATTATATTCCAACTTTTTATCCATAACAGAAAAAGAATATCAAAACTTAAGAAAAGAAATGAAACAAAAAGATTGGATTATTTATGGATTAATCGGTTACTTTATTGCTAGTTTAGGTGGAATTATATTTTTATTCATAAAAAGAAGAGGTAAAAAAGATGAGAAAAAACATTAATTTTGTTAGTATCTTCATTCTCTTTTTCGCACTTCTTCTTCAAATTGGAAACTTATCAAATAAGGAGCCTGTTCAAATCACTCAAAATGGTAAAGTATATTCAAATTATAATGAATTATATGGAGTAGAACCATTAAAGCGTGCACAAATTGTTTTTAACGACACCAAAAAATCACTCAAATATATTGCTGTATTTATCGAATTTAGTGATAGCGCTACATATCCAAATCACTTGGATGATGATGAAAGCGTTTCGAATGCAGAAATCATAATGAATAGTGATGAACTTTTTACAATGGATACCGTAACAGGAAAAGTAAAAGTTCCATCATTTAAAAAATACTATGAAAGAGAAAGTTATGGAAAACTATCCATTACAACAGAATTTTTTCCAAAACAAAATGGAAAAGTAGTTTCTTATGTAGATCCTCATCCAATGGCATACTATCAAAAATATAGTGATTCAAATCCAATTGGATATAAAGACACCAATGAATCCTTGCAAAGAGAAACAGAACTTATCAATAATGCAACATCCTATGTATCTAGTCAAATTGAACAAGCTGGAATAAAAGCGACTGATATTGATACTGGAAATGATGGAATTGTAGATGCCATATCATTTTTTGTAGAAGGAAAAGGTGTACTAGATAATCCAGTCGGTTGGGGAGATTTATTATGGTCTCATAAAATGGATAACTATGGCATAAGTGCAACCATATTAGGAAAAAGGGTTGTCTCTTATAACTTACTTTATGCCTATGATTATTCGGATGCAGCTGGATTATTTTCACTAAATAGAGGAACTTATGGAACAATCATTCATGAATTTGGACATACCTTAGGATATGTTGATTTATATCGTTTTGCTCCATCCAAAGGAAATCCAGTCGGTTTCTTTGATATCATGGGTTCAACAATCGGTTCTAATCCACAAAACTTTTTGACTTATTTTATCAGTGAATATAACCAAGCAACCAATTGGCACCAACCGTTACCAGTCATCGATAAAACTACAACGAATATTACACTATCAAAACCAAATTTTACGGATTCCAATGAAAAAAGGGCAGTAAAAGTACAATTATCAAGTGATGGAGAAGAATACTTTATCATTGAATATCATGATAAAAAAGATACCTATGAAGCATATTCTGTAGATGAAAGCGGAATTATCGTATATCGTGTCAATGAAAAAAATAAATATTCAGGAAATAAAGAGGGCGGAGACCATGGAGAACTAGACCACATTTTTGTGTTTAGACCAAACGAGACTGGACTAGGAAATGGGAATGGAACTATCTCCCAAGCAACTCTAAACTTGAATCGTCCAAAACTTGGTAAGAATATCGATGTAGACAATCATGATTTTGATGCAGAAACAATCTATTACTCTAATGGAAACAATTCTGGCATTATCATAGAAGTAATAAATCAAACATCAGACACTGTAACATTCAATGTAACTTTCCCAAACATCGGTGGAGATGGAACCGAAACATCTCCTTATCTGATTGGTGATGTTAATACATTTTTATATTTAATGCAATTGGATTCAAAAGGAAAATATTATCAACTAACAGCAGATTTGGATTTTAAAGATGTCAATAATTATCCGAGTATGGAATTTTATGGCACTTTAGAAGGAAATGGACATACATTATCTAATATTTCTTCTAAAAATTCTGGAGTTTTTTATAATATTGGAGAATATAATGCTCGTGCGACTGTACAAAATCTATATATTGAAAATATAAAAAGTACAGGAACAGGAGATTCTATTGGAGGATTTTCATCGGTTATTACAAACGGAAAAATAAAAAACGTTCATGTCCTATCAGGAACCATTACAAATATTACCTCAATCAACGAACTAGCTTCTACGGGGGGATTTGCTGGAAACACTTTTTCTATTAGTAGTATTGAAGATTGCTCTGCTTCAACAACTGTAAGTGCCCCTAAAAATGTAGGAGGATTTATTGGAATTAATTCTAATACAATGATAAAAAATAGTTATTCCGAAAGTATTGTGAGTGGAGATAAAAATATAGGAGGATTTATTGGAATACAAAGTATAACAGAAGCCCCTTATAAAGTTCCAGAAAATGTATATTATAAAAGCAATCTTTCAGCAGTAGGAGGACATGCTGGATTTCTTCACAATTTAACAATTCTTCCAGAACAAGATTTGGGAAAAGGAATTACTAAAATAGCAGCTTTAGAACAAGTAAGTGTTAAGAAAAATGAAACTATTTCCTATTCAGTAACACTTCCAACAACTTATGAAAGCAAAATGGAAAAACCAGATATTGCAGAATACCAAACTGGACAACTAAAAGGATTACAAGCTGGAAATACAAAACTTTACTTGATATTTTCTATTGGAAGTAGAAAAATTGAAATCATAACAGAAGTAACGGTTGTAGATAGTACTTTACCAGATATAGAAATAACAGAAATTATTTTGGATAAAAGTAAACTAGAATTGGAAGAAAATGAGCGAGTTAAACTAAACGTTATAATAAAACCAACCAATCATACCATGTCAAATTCTATGGACTGGAAATCGAGTGATACCAATATTGTTTCTGTAGATGAATTTGGAAATTTGACTGCTATAAAGAGTGGAACAGCAACCATAACAGCCACTACTGTAAATGGAAAAAAAGCTGAATGTATTGTGACTGTAATCGTAGCTAAGAAATTGAATGAAAATGAAGTTTTAAACTCTTTTGGTTTAACAAAAAAAGAAAACTATGTAACAGGATTTCAAATAGGAAGTAATGTTGCCAATATAAGAAATAAACTATCTAGCAATACCAAAGTAACATTATCCAGTTTCAAAAATGCGAATGGAGTAGAAATTACAAATGGAACCATTGCAACCAATATGAAATTTACACTTCGTTTTAATAATCAAGAATATCATTATACAGTTGTGGTTAAAGGAGACGTAAACGGTGATGGATTAATTTATGCAACGGATTATGTCAAAATTAAAAATCACATCATGGGAAAAACAACCTTAAATGGAGCTTATTTATTAGCTGCTGACATTAATAATGATAATAGAATTTATGCAACAGATTATGTTAGAATTAAAAACTATATCATGGGAAAAGGAACGATAGAACAACAATTTTAATAATTTTAATTTTAGAGCTTTTTGATAAAGCTCTTTTTCATGAAATTCCCATGAAACTATAAAGGATATGCTTGACAAAAAATTGCTTTCCCTGTAAATTTAAAATAGTGAGGTGTAATATGTATTGTAAAGAATGTGGAACAAAAAATAAAAAAGAAGCATTATTTTGCGAAGAATGTGGAAAGAAATTAAAAGAAAAGAAAAAGGAATTCCAAGAAAGGAAACAGTTATCAAAGAAAACAAAATCTATCATTGGAATCATTACAATAATTATCGTCTTTTTTAGTTTCAGCTTTATCTTTTTATCTTACATGCTATCTCCTAAAAAAGTGACAGAACGTTATATGGAAGCATTGGTAAATGGAGATATCAATAAACTATATTCTTATTTAGAAATAAAAGGAGATAAGACTTTTATCTCAAAAGAAATATATCAAGAAATACTAAAAGAAAATAAAATCATAAACTATCATATTACAGATATCGAATATGGGAACAATAAGCTAACAGCGTCTGCTTCCATTGTTTATACAGAAAAGGATAGTAAAGAAGAAAAAACAATGAGAATATCATTAATAAAACAAAAAAAGAAATGGTTGTTATTTTTTGATGATTGGAGAATTTCTTCTTCCGAAACAAATGATAAAATTGTAGAAGATTTTAAAATCATTGTCCCGAAGAATGCGAAAATAACCTATGCTGGAATCGAGGTAAAAGAGAACTATTTAGATAAAAATAGTTCTACAGATACAACTGACATTTATATTTTAAAACAAGTATTTAGAGCATCTACGAAAATAGTTGCTGAACTAGAAAATGGATATCAAATAGAAGATGAAATAACACCAAGCATTTATAAACGTTCTTACACTGTGAATGTATCATTGAATGATATCACAAAAGAAGAACAAGAAAAAATAAAAACGTCTATTAAAAATGACTTAACCATTTTATATGAAGGTGCGATTCAAGATAAGGGCTTTGATGATTTAGAGCACCTTAGTATAGAAAAAGGAAATACGGAAACAATTGAGAAAAAATATAATGCATTAAAAGAAAAATTAAAGCAATCTTATAATATTTTAACAACCATTGAATTTACCAATATCACTTTATCAAGTGTGAAATTAGATGAATTTGGAAACTTGGAATTTCGTTTTAAAGCAAATTATCAATATGGCATTAAGTATTTAGATAGTGCTTCACAAGAACAGGTAAAAAGCAGGGGAAGTTATACGTATATGAATCTTTCATATCATATGAAGAATAAAACATATTATATTGTAGATGCCAATCATTTAGAAGATTATTTTTCTAGATATTAAAAGGAGTGAAAAAAAATGGCAAAATTTTGTATTAAGTGTGGAAAACCATTAGAAGAAGGAACAGAATGTACTTGTAGTAGCAAAGATACATTAACGCAAACGAAACAAGTTGCAAGAGGTTATGTAAATTTATTTTTAGAAATTATGAAAGGGCTAATGAAAGCTCCAATTGATACCATAAAAAAATATGGAGTAGAAAAAAACGTTGGATTTAGTATTATAGCAATGCTTTTCAATTCTATTATTTTTGGATTATTCTTTTATTGTTTATTAAAAGAGGGGACAAGTGCATTCAGTTATGGTTTCTTTATCAGTAGGGATATTCCATTCATAAAAACTTTATTGTTAGGTACTTTATTCATTGGAATAGGATTTGTAGTTACAATTTTTATGATTTATATATTAGCAGGTTCTATACTCAAAGCAAAAGCAGAACTTAAAGTTATCACATCTATGGTTGGAATATGTTCTATTATAATGACGATAGCACTTGCAATTTCTATCATTATCGTATTTCTTTCTATGAAGCTTGCTATGTTTATTTTATTTATTGCTAGTTTATTTTATTTTGTTTATTTATTACAAGGCATCAATGAAATTAGCAAAATAGATAAAAACAAACTTGCGTATGTATTTGTTCCAACGATTTGTGTTACCCTTTTTGTAGTTGTTTATATTGTTCCTAAAATCTTACTTTAAAAGAAAGAAATCCTCTTTCTTTTTTGAAATGGATAGAATAGAATTTATATTAGAACAACTACAAAAATCAACATTTAGAAGTAGATTTACATTAAGTCAAAAAGAAAAATTATATATAGAAGAAAAAGGAATGGATATCGTAGAAAAGCATGCGTATGATTTTATACATACTCGTTTAACACCTTCTTTTATTCCGAATGATGGAAAACAGACTCCAATGAAAGGACATCCTGTTTTTTTAGCTCAACATGCAACAGCAACTTGTTGTAGAAGCTGCTTAGAAAAATGGCATAAAATAAAAAAGGGAAAAGAATTAACAAAAGAAGAACAAGAATATATTGTAAGTGTTATTATGGCATGGATAAAAAAGCATAGATAGTTTTATAAAAATATGATACAATTTTTTTAGGAGAGTGAAAAGATATGCAGAAATTAGTAAGAGATTTGATTCCCAATATTATAAAAGAACAAGGCAAAGTACCAACTACTAGAATTTTATCTGATGAAGAGTTTAAAAAAGAATTAGATAAAAAATTGTTAGAAGAAGTTCAGGAATATTTGAGTGACCAAAATATAGAAGAAATCGCAGATGTTATGGAAGTAATTTATACATTATTAGATATTCATGGATGGACTTTTGAAGATGTTGAAAAAGTAAGAAAAGAAAAGGCTCAGAATAGAGGGGGCTTTAAAGAGAAAATATATTTAGAAAGTATAGAAAATGGAAGAGAAAACTAATGTCATGAGGTTTTTGGACCAAAAGAAAATTCCCTATAAACATTATTCTTATATTGGAACAGATGCAATTAGCGGAATAGAAGTAGCAAAGGTCTTAAATGAAGATGTCGCACATGTTTTTAAAACTCTTGTAACAACATCAAAAAGTAAAAAGAATTATGTTTTTATGATACCTGTTGCAGAAGAATTAGATTTAAAAAAAGCAGCAAAAGCAGTAGGAGAAAAAAGTATTGAAATGGTTAAATCAAAAGATTTATTAGGATTAACAGGATACATCCATGGAGGTTGTTCTCCGATTGGAATGAAAAAACAATTTGAAACGGTTATTGATAGTTCAGCACAAAATCATGAAACAATTATTTTTAGTGGCGGAAAGATAGGTTATCAAGTAGAATTATCATTAGATTTATTAAAGAAAGTAATTCCTTATAAGATAGACCATATTATTGTTTCCTTGTAATCCTCAATGGGGAGAGAAAAATTTTAGAAAATAAAAAAGGGAATATAAAGGGATTTTATATCCTATAACCTAGTATTAGTACCAACGAAATGGTTGGTACTAATCTTTATTGTAATTTCAACCGCACCATTTTAATCATAATTTAATTCTACCTCATA
>CANEDJ010000035.1:0-15724 GCA_947426265.1 uncultured Mycoplasmatota bacterium
ACGACTTATTGCTTTTTTGTATATAAAAGGTGTCACATCTATTGTAACGCTACAAGATATTTTTTTATTTTTGGGAAATGATATTGAAATATTTCCCAAAGTATAGTATTATAGTATATAGAATAAAAAGGAGGATGACTATGGATAATAGAAAAATTGTCGAGCTAGACTTAAATGATATATTGCCAAATAGATTTCAGCCAAGAATTAAGTTTAATGAAGATTCTATTACAGAACTAGCTGAGTCAATTAAAGAACATGGTGTCATTCAACCTATTGTTGTAAGACCTTTAGGGGATAGATATGAAATTATAGCTGGAGAAAGACGTTATAAAGCAAGTGTATTAGCAGGAAAAGAAACGATTCAAGCAATTGTAACTGAATTAAATGATAAAGATAGTGCAGAAGTTGCACTTATAGAGAATGTACAACGTCAAGATTTAACTCCAATAGAAGAAGCAATTTCATATAATAAAATTCTTGATATGGGATATTTAACACAGGAAGAATTGGCATTGAAGTTAGGAAAAACACAATCAACAATTGCAAATAAATTACGGTTATTAAAACTCGATGATGAAGTACAGGAAGCTTTATTAGAATCTAAAATTTCGGAAAGACACGCAAGGTCTTTATTAAAATTGACAGATAAAAGTAAGCAAAAGCAAATGTTAGCTAAAATAATGAACGAAAGATTAACTGTAAGAAAAACAGATGAGGAGATAAGTAAAATGATGAATGAAAATGATAATAGAAATATAGAGATAATTGATTTTGGAAATCAAAATAATAACACTGTACCTATGAATCAAGGTATGAATTATAATATTCCAACAACACCAATTGTAGAAGATGTGGTACCAACTATGCCACAAACACCAGTACAGGAAGCACCAGTCATAAATCCAGGCTTTATGAATGTAGAACAAATTGAAAAAACAGCACAAGATATTAATGTAGTTCCACCAGTAGCGAATATGGATGCATTATTAACTCCAGCTGATATGCTAAATACAGTGCCAACTCCAACACCTAGTGTTACATCAGCTAATCCATTTGGAGTTCCAATGGATACAAACGAAGCAGATGATAGTTCAGCAGAGGCAATGTTAAAACCTGGTAAATTTTTTAACTTATCAGATTTGGAGAATACTGCTGTAAGTCAATCCCAAGGAGCTAATGTAAGTCAATCACCAGTTGAACAAACAAATACAATTTTAACAGAGCCTGTGGTAAATGTAGCATCTCCAGTGATTGCACAAGCAACTCCGCTTCCAACAGTAGAGCAGCCTACTGTAACAGCGAATAATTTTGTGACAAATTTCGATAATAATTTAAATGAGAAACCAACTCCGATTATTCCTGTAAATCCAGAGCCATTAATTCAAACACCAGTTATGGAACCAATAAGTAACCAGACTATATCTGTTCCTAATTATAATGAACTAGAATCAACAATGTATGGACCAGTAAGTCCAATTGCTCCATCAGTTCCAGAAATGTCAGTTGGACAGAATAATATGAAGCAAGTAATTGATATCATTAGAGAATGCTCTGCTAAAATAGAAGCATTAGGATTTGAAATAGAAACAGAAGAATATGATTTTGAAGATATGTATCAAGCAATCTTTAAGATAAATAAGAAATAGCACTTAAATAGTGCTTTTTCTTTATAATTAAGTTATAATATTCATAGTTAGGGGGATATTTATGATATTAACATATGAACAATTTATGAGTTTAGTACCAAAAGAAACAGCGACTTTCGTATCAACTATACTTCCTTATTTGGATGGATATTTAAGAGATGAAATATTTTTGCGCTTCAAGGGAGATTATAAGACCGACAGTATATATAGTAAAACGAATTTCTTATTATTATACTGTTTATCAGGGATAGGTGATTATGGAACTTTTCTTGGAAAATATGGATTTGATTTGAATAAATATAAAATTAATTCAGATTGGATAGAGTCAAATGTAGAGCCAAAAGAAATATTTGAACGATGGAATTCAATTTTTAATATATGTGAAGATGAAACTCATTATGCAAATTTGCTTCCATTAGATATAGTTAATAAAGCGTTGGAAGAATATGTTTCTAAGTGCAATATTGATATTTTTAATTATTTATTTCCTTCAATTGGGTATAGGGAATTTAAAGAAGCATTAGAAAAACAAAAATATCAGAGAAGTTTGAATTTTGAACAAGAAATGGAAAAAGAAATATATGGAGAATTACCAATTTCTGTAGTTTCATATTTAGAAGTGGCGTCTAAAATAAGAACATTATTATATTCTAATTTAAGACGAAATCATGAATTGATAGGATTAAATGATGAGGATATTGTTCCAATGTCTTTGCTAATTTCGCTATATTATTATAAAGACACTCCTGTAGCTGAAGAAGAAGTAACAGAGCAAAGTGCTATTCAAACTTTGTTACAAGAAAAAGGAATAAGTTTAGATAAAATTTCAAGCGCAATAGGTCAAGGATTTTATGTAAATGTGGTAAAAGACACAAAAAAGAATGTAGGAGCACTTAAGCTGTTATATACAAAATATTATCGCAAGGGAGTAAATGAAGGAAAAGAAGAAACAGAAATTACTGTTTCTAAAATATTAGATAATGTATTTGACCGTAATTTTACAGGAAGTTTTTCTATTGAAAAATTATTTGCAAAATTGAATTGTTATGTGGCTGGATTGTTACCAGTTGAAAAAAATGTAGAACAGCAAAAAGAAGCTCAAGAACGGATGAACTCTATGTCCTATGTGAAATCGTTTTATGCAGAGTTATCAAAAGAGACTAGAGATTTTATTGAGTTTACAGCAAAAACATATTTATTGTTATTAGAAAAAATGAAAGATAAGACTCATAATGACGAGATATTGGTAGATGAAGATGATGCAGACACATTAGCTTTGTTTATTGCAGCATTTTATTATCAATTGGATGTTAGCGAATTTTTTAAAGATTATGATATTACTTTACTCAAAGTTTTGAAACTTTTAAATATAGAAATGACGCAGGAAGAAATAGAAGCAATGAAATTGAACCAAAGAGTTTTAGTAGACCGTTATAAGAGATTTGTTTATGAAGGTGTCAATAGGAATAGGTCAGCAAAAACAATACGTATTACAGATATTGCTCACAATCTTTGTAATAGAGATTTTAACCGAAGCATAATTATAGAAAATATTTTTTCAAAATTAACGAAATCTTCTGATTTAAAGAGTGATTTTTTAGAACAATTAGAAGAGCATTTAGAAAAAAAAGAGCAAATTCGAAAAATGCGATTAACGCAACAATTATTTAAAGATATGCCATCAAGCACTATGGAATATTTGGAAAATGCATCTATAATCCATCAATTTCTTTTAGAAAATATTAATCAATATAGTGAGATGGATATTCAAGTTTTTTCTCTTTTACTTTCTTTATTCGTTTCTCAGAGATCAAATATAGCTGAATATTTTAGTTCTAAAAATTTAACACTAAAGAGTATTTGTAACTTTTTAAATATATCATCAAATAGTTTAACAAGAGGATCTATAAATATAGATATTTTATCAGAACAATATAGAACATTTATATTTGGAGGACATAATAAAAATCTAGAGAGAAAAGATTTAACTATATTCAATATAGTAAGAAATATTTTTTCAAGAGATGTTTATAATAGTGTTTTAATTAGCAAGTTTTTAGGTAAGTTTGGTCTATCTTATGAAGATTTTGAAGAATTAGAAGGAAAATTCAAAGCCTATTTAGAAGAAACGGCAGAGTCTAGAAAAGAAGAGGAAGCCAAAACAATATTGAGTAGTTTTAGTGAAAGACCGAAACAATATATTATAAATGTATTACGTGTTCATCAGAGGCTAGTTAAGATTGCATATCAAGATGAGTCAGTGGCACGTTTAATTCCAAATATAACTGATGTAAGAGAGTTATCCCTTTTGCTAGGTATGTTTACAGTAGAAAATGATGTTCAATATTTCTTTGAGAAAAATAAAGTAACACTTGAGAATATATGTACATTAATTGGATTAGATATAGATATTGTAAAAGGATTAGATGATGAAGAAATTAATTATAAATTAATTCAGGAAACTTATATGCCATGGATTCAATATGGAAATTCAAATTATAATAGAACTGTGTCAGATCTAATTTCTAGGCTTTTTGATAAGACAATTGGAAAAGAAAGTCTTATTCTTGAAGAGATTGTATCTTTTGTTGGATCTAATTATGATATTTTAAAAGAAGAAGTGGAATCTAAAAAAGATCATGAATTATCATTATCCATTGATGCAAGAATTAAAATATTATCAGAAGAAAGTGTTGATTTACTAAATTCAGAAGATGTTAAAAGTATTTTACATTTTGGAAATTCATTATCTATACATTCAAGATATATTCATGATGAATTACCAAGATTGATGATGAGTGATGCTCATGATCAGTCAGTAGAAACAATTACCCATATTGTAGATAAAATATATACAGAAGTCCCAGCAGAAAAAAAGAAAAGATCTTTATTTGCACGTTTATTTGGTATCGCAGTAGAAGATGAGAAACCTAAATTGGTATTGAATCCAGGCGCAATTCAGGAGCTTAAAGATGCAATTGATTCTAATATAGAATCATTGTCAAAAGAGTTATTAGGTTATGATGCTATTCGTAGATATATCGAAGCTTATCGTAAAAAAAATCGTTCTCATTTACTTTTAGCAATGGCAGAAACAGAAAAAGTAGATCAAGAAGTTAATAGTCTAAATCCAGATAAAGAAGAAGAATATGCAGCATTTTTATTGGCAACATCTAGGTTACAGATTATGAGAGATAAGACAAATCGTTTTAGCACTTCAAATCATTTAATGAAACAAGAATTGTTGAAAGTAAATCAAGCAATTGTGAATCATTTTATTACAATTAACGCTTTAGAAATGGCAAGAGATGATTTACTTCCATTAATAGGATCTGAATTAGCGCTTACACAAGGAAGAAATACTGAAAATAAAAGCTTAGATTTGTCTGGGAATGTGATAGGATTATTTCAATCATTGTTATCTAGGAATGTGACTGGAGCTGTTGAAAATATGGAAAAGTTAAAGCAATCTAGCCTATCTGCAGATACTTTTGCATTATTAAATAAAGATATTGAAGTTTATTTGCAAGGTTTAAATCAAGCATCTCAGTTAGAGGGAAAAGTAGAATCTTTAGATATTGATCAAGTAGGTATTACTTCTGATTATAAACCAAAATTGGTACTAACAGGACAAGAAGATTCTATAGACCAAAGGAATAAACAGATGATCTTGGAATATCCAAAAGAGTAACTTTTGGGGTCCAGTTCATATCTACAATACTCTTTTTTATGTAGGGGATGCAGTAGGAGCTTGTGATCCACTTACTTTATCTGGTTTACGATATGGTTTAATAACAGGGGAAAAATGTGCCTTGGCAATTGCTAATAAAAATAAGAAAATTTATAGAAATTATATTAGAAATTTAAAGTTCAAATTTCTTTTTATGAAAATATTGCAGAAAATATTTTACATAAAATTTGTTTTGCTTGTTATTTTTAATATAGGATGCCGTTATTTTGGGAAATTTATTAGTTTTATTTTTAATAATTTTTTTATCAACAGAAAGTAACATATTCATAAAATAGTCGTAAAATGAAAAAATAAAATTAATTATTTTTTATGTAAATGAATATATAAGCATAATATATTATATGAAAGTAAAAAATGTTGCTTCTTTTTTTTTGATTTACATGTTATACTTATTGTGAAAGATTGGTGTAATCATGAAGAAGTTTTTGTTATTATGTAGTTTATTTGTGTTATTTTGCGTTCCAAGATATGCCAAGGCGGATATAACTAATGTGCATGTATCTGGTTCTTCTAAAATGAAGGTAGGAGAAGAACAAGAATTAATTGTGAAGATTGATATACCAGGAGTAGATAAATCTCAGTCTTTTGGATTAGCTGCAATTGTATTTAAATTAAACTATGACTCAGAAATATTTACTGTAAAAAAGGTAGAGGCAAAAGATTTTACTACCCAAATAATTCAAGATGAGGATTCTTATTATGTGTTAAGCCAGGTGAAGTCTACAATGTCTCCAGAAAATATGTGTGTAGGAGGTTTATTCTGTGGAAACTACGAAGCGAAAATAAAAATAGTAGCACATAAACCAGCAACCGTTATGTTTAAAATATCTGAAATAGAAGCTTCTTTCACAGATCCATTTACGTATGAGACAGAAGATGATATTTTGGTGAAACAGTATTCGTCAAATAATATTGTCATGGGAATTAAAATTCATGTAACAGAGAATAAAACGTCAGAAATTCCATCTAATGCTGTTTCTGTAATTCAGTCATCTAATGCTTTATTGAAATCGTTAACGGTGGAAAATTATGATATTAAATTTGATACATATTTATTAGAATATACATTAGAAGTGGACGAAACTATTAATAGTTTTTCAATAAAAGCGGAAACAGAGGACAGGAAAGCCAATTATAAAATTATAGGAGCAGAAGATTTAAAAGCAAATGGAAATAAAGTCTTAATAGAAGTAACAGCAGAAAATGGTAATAAAAAAACATATATTATCAATGTAAAAAGAAAAGAAAATAAAATAAAAAAAGAAGAGCCAATAGAGCGAGTAGAAGAGCAGAAGAAAGAAGAAGCAAAAGTTAATCCAAGATTTTTATTATATCTGGGAATTCTTTTTGGAGGAATTGTTTTTCTTGCAATAGTTGGATTTATTGTTTCAAAAATAAGAAATAGAAAACTTAATAAAATGTTGGATGAATTATAAAGGATATCTTTTTAAAGGAGAATTTATGAAATATTATAAAGGGATGCTATCAAAAAATGAAATAGTTACAATTGCGGATGATATAAAAAAAGGAAAAATATTTGTTTTTCCGACTGAAACAGTTTATGGAATAGGAACAAATGTCTATAATGAAGAATCTTGTAAAAAAATTTATGAGATAAAAAAGCGTCCAGAATGGAAACCTTTAATAGTATTAATATCAGATAGTAAAATGTTAAATGGTTTAGTAAAAAATATTAATGATATTGAAAAGAAATTGATAGATACATTTTGGCCTGGTCCACTTACTATTGTATTTCAAAAAAAAGAAAATTTATTGATTTCTAAATATGTAAGTGCTGGATTAGATACAATTGGAATTCGAATGACAGATGGAGAAATTGTTCAGAAGATTATAAGAAAAGCGAATGTGCCAATCGTAGCTCCGAGCGCTAATTTATCAGGGAGAACGGACGGAACAAAAATATTAGAAATTATGGATGAAGTTGGTAATGGTATTGATGGAATTATAGATATTGGGGATATTTCTGATTCAATTCCCTCCACACTTGTTCAAGTATTTGAAAATAAAATTAAAGTATTGAGAGAAGGAAAAATTTCCAAAGAGAAACTGTCAGAAATAGCAGAAGTTATAGAAATGTAATGTAATGAAAGTGGTGATGAAGATGGGAAAGTTTTGTACAAACTGTGGGGCAGAATTAAAAGACAATGCAGATATTTGTATAAGCTGTGGCTCTAGGACACATGCAAATGAATTTAGTGGAACATGGAGTAATCAAACAAGAGAACTTATTATAACGTATAATATGGAAAAAGCAACAGAAATTGTTTTAAAAGCAATTGATGATGTAAAATCGTTTAAAGTAAAAAAGGTAGATTCAGAGGAACATATTATTTATGTAAATGTTCGTATGTCTATGTTCTCTTATGGAGAAATATTAACAGTTTATTTAAATAGAATGGATGATAATAAAACAGTATTGTCTTTTAATAGCAGGAGTAAATTAGGTACAGAAATTGCTGCTAATTCAAAAAATAAAAAGAATATTGAAATGTTAATTAATGCAATTAATAATTATATTTAGCAAACGATATTAATTATTTAAATAATAAAAAAATTATGCACTTATATATTTGAATATTTAAAATATGAAATAAATAAAGCTGAAATGAAACTGGGTTTTTTTAAAATTTAATTATGTATTCTAGATAAGATAAAGAAAAAGCTGAATTAGGAAATTGAATACAAGGTGCATTAGATATAGAAATATAAAAGGGTAAGAATTTGAATTTGTTCTTACCTTGTTTAATATTTATAAAAATGGTAAAATATATAAGAAATTTTAATTAAAAAAGATAATTTATAATGTATAAGGAAAGCTCTTTTTTTATTTGCAATTAGCGAAAAGATTAGGAACTGGCATAGGAGGAAAATTTATGTTTAAATTAGTATCGAAATATACACCAAACGGCGATCAGCCAGATGCAATAAAAGAACTGGTACATGGAATAAATAGTGGTAAAAAGCATCAAGTATTGTTAGGTGCAACAGGAACAGGAAAAACTTTTACAATTGCGAATGTGATTGAGCAAACTAATAAGAAAACTTTGGTACTCGCTCATAATAAAACTTTAGCGGGGCAGCTATATTCAGAATTAAAAGAATTGTTTCCAAATAATCATGTTGAATATTTCGTTTCTTATTATGATTATTATCAACCAGAAGCATATGTTGCAAAAACAGATACATATATTGAAAAAGATGCTTCAATCAATGACGAAATTGATGAATTAAGACATGCTGCGACCTCGTCATTACTTAACTTTGATGATGTAATCGTAGTCGCATCTGTATCCTGTATTTATGGAATTGGAGAAATAGAAGAGTATAAAAATAAAATGTTAACTATTTTTTCAGGCCAACAGGTGGAGAGAAATTTTATTATTGAAAAATTAGTAGATATGCTCTATGAAAGAAGTAGTTTAGATTTAAAAAGAGGAAGCTTTAGAGTACGTGGTGACATTTTAGAGATTATACCAATTAGTCAGCATGGAAAAGGAATACGAGTGGATTTTTTTGGAGATGAAGTAGATCAAATCTGTGAATTTGATACATTAACAGGAGTAGTTCTGTCAAAGAAAAAAAGTGTCAGTATTTTTCCAGCTAGTCATTTTGTAACCAGTGATGAAAAATTAAAATTGGCAGTTGTAAATATCAAAAAAGAACTAGAAGAAAGACTAGAAGAGTTTAAAAAACAAAATAAATTGTTAGAACATCAACGATTAATGGAAAGAACAAATTATGATATTGAAATGTTATCTGAGACAGGAGTTTGTCGAGGAGTAGAAAATTATTCTAGACATTTAGCACTTAAAGGCCCTGGAGAAACGCCAACAACTTTAATTGATTTCTTTGGGGCGGACTATTTACTTGTAATAGATGAATCACATGTAACTGTTCCTCAAGTACGTGGAATGTTTAATGGAGATCAAGCAAGAAAGCAGGTATTGGTGGATTATGGTTTTCGTTTGCCTTCAGCAATGGATAATCGACCACTTCGGTTTTCAGAATTTGAGAATAAAATATCACAAGTAGTTTATGTTTCCGCTACTCCAGGAGATTATGAGTTGGAAAAAAGTAATGGAGAGGTTATAGAACAAATTATTCGTCCAACAGGTTTGCTAGATCCGACAATTGAAGTCAGAAAGACTTCAGGACAAATTGATAATTTGGTAGAAGAAATCCAAAAACAGATAGGAAAAAATGAGAGAACTTTAATAACAACTTTAACGATTCGCATGGCAGAAGAACTAACGGATTATTTAAAAAAGTTGGATATGAAAGTTGCTTATCTACATAGTGAAATAAAAACTTTGGAGCGACTTCGAATCATTAGGGATTTGAGATTAGGAAAATATGATGTGGTTGTGGGGATCAATTTACTTAGAGAAGGTATTGATATTCCTGAGGTAAGCTTAATTGCGATAATGGATGCTGATAAGCAAGGTTTCTTGAGAAGTGAAAGAAGTTTAATTCAAACAATTGGTAGAGCAGCAAGAAATGAAAATGGTAGAGTAATTATGTATGCTGACCATATAAGTGAGGCCATGGATTTTGCAATTAAAGAAACAGAGAGAAGAAGAGATATCCAAGAAAAATATAATAAAGAGCATCATATTATTCCAAAGACAATCATAAAAGAAATTAGAGAATTAATTTCAAATAATCAAGAACTAGAAGAAAGAAAGCCAGAAAAGCTAAGTAAGCAAGAATTAAATTCATTAATTCAAAATGTAGAAGCTGAAATGAGAGAAGCAGCTAAAAACTTAGATTTTGAACGTGCAACAGAATTAAGAGATATTTTATTCGAATTAAAAGGAGAGAGAAAATAATCTCTCTTTTGTTTAGAAGACATAGTAAATATCATTTTATGTAAATAATTGATTTGTTAATAAAATTCAAGTATGAGGAAGTGTCATTTTTATTTAGAATTTTAATAATATTATGCTATAATAGAAATGGAGATGGTAAAAGATGTCAAGAAATCAATCAAAGGCTCTTCTTTTATTTGAATGGGCTTTGCATATGGTAGCATATGGCTTAATATTGATTAGTGTTTCGGTTCTTTTTAATAAAACGATTTCTATAGATAATTCTTATTTTGGATTTTGGGGATTATTAGCAGCTGTTATTATTTATGGACTTAATAGAACAGTAAAACCATTTTTGGTGTGGTTAACCATTCCCATAACAGGATTAACATTAGGTCTTTTTTATCCTTTTATTAATGTTTTAATTTTAAATATGGTAGATTGGATCTTAGGTAGTCATTTTGAAATTCATGGTCTATGGATGTCATTTGTAGTTGCAATATTAATTTCTATTATGAATGAAGTCGTAACAGATTATGTTATAAAACCATTAGTTAAGAAAGAGGGATAATATGAATGCAGTGTTATTAGATTTAGGAGTTATTAAGATATATTGGTATTCAGTAATTATGTTTTTTGCGATTCTTATAGGAGGTTCACTAGCTTTAAAAGAATCTAAAAAGTGGAAAATACCAGAAGATTTTATGGTAAATTTATTTTTCTTTATCATTCCAATCGCACTTATTGGAGCTAGATTATATTTTGTTGCGTTTCATTGGGATTATTATGGAAGTCATTTGATAGAAGTTTTTAAAGTTTGGGAAGGTGGCTTGGCCATTCATGGTGGAATTATAGCAGGATTGATATTTCTTATCTTTTATGCAAGAAAGTATAAGATAAATGGAAAAAGACTTGTAGATGTTATTGTAGTTAGTTTGTTATTGGGACAAGCTATAGGAAGATGGGGAAATTTCTTCAATGGGGAAGCACATGGAGCGATTACTTCTTTAGAGTCATTAAAATGGTTACCAGAATTTATTAGAGAAGGAATGCATATTAATGGAGTATATTATCAACCTACATTCCTTTATGAGTCTATATGGTGTTTGATCGGATTCTCATTAGCGCTTGTTATTAGGAAATGGCCATATTTGAAAATTGGAAATTTGACCAGCTTTTATTTAATCTGGTATGGTATTGGTAGATTCTTTATAGAAGGATTTAGAACTGATAGTTTAATGTTAGGTAGCTTAAAAATGGCTCAGATTGTATCTATTGGTATGATTGTTATAGGAATTATTTATATATTAATATGTTATAGGGGATCTAAGTTTGATAATCGTTATAATGATAAGGAGAATGTAGAACATGTCATATTTTGATTGTGTAGTAATAGGAGCAGGAGTAGCAGGAATGACTTCTGCTATTTATTTAAAAAGATATAATTTAAATATACTGTTGATTGAAAAGGGAGCTCCAGGGGGACAAATTACACAGACACCTAATGTAGAAAATTATCCAGGATATTCTAGTATAGATGGAGCTTCATTAGCGCTTAATATTTTTTCTCAAGTCAGCAATCTTGGAGTATCTTATCAATATGGGGATGTAATTAAGATTGAAGATCTAGGTGAAAGAAAAATTGTTTATACAGACAATGGAAATTATGAAACAAGAAGTATTATAATAGCATCAGGGAGAAAACCTAAAAAGTTAGGCTTAGAAAAAGAAAATCAATTAGTAGGAAGAGGGATTAGTTGGTGTGCCACTTGTGATGGGTCATTTTATAAAAATCAACATGTAGCAGTAGTAGGTGGAGGGAATAGCGCAATCGAAGAAGCATTATTTCTTTCTGACATTTGTAAGAAAGTAGATATTTTGTATCGTGGGGAAAATTTAAGAGCAGATGAAGTATTACAACAAAAAATATTGAAAAAAAATAATGTGAAAATTCATTATAATACGCAAGTGAAAGAATTAATGGAAGAAGAAAATAAGCTTGTGGGGATAAAAATAAGCAAAGAAGAAAACATAGAGCATCTTAAAATAGATGGATTGTTTATATATATTGGATATGAACCAGATACAAGCTTTTTAGAAACATTGGAGTTAAAATTGGATAACCAATATATAGTTGTAAATCAAAATATGGAAACAAATATTACTGGAATATATGCATGTGGGGATGTAGTAAAAAAAGAGTTGTATCAATTGACAACAGCAGTAGGAGAGGCAAGTTTGGCAGCGTATCAAGTTAAAAAGTTTTTAGAAATTGTAAAATAGTGTAAAAAAAGAACATTTTATGATAAAAAATCAGAAAAATGTTCTTTTTTTATAAAAGTGGGGAAAAGTAATTTTAGATAAAATTTTATTTTAGCCTTGTAAAGACTAGAAAAAAGTTATTTTCTTGTCCCATGTCTCGTGAAAAATTTATCTTTATCAGTTCCACCTTCTACTAAGTAGTCAACAGAAACATTGTATAATTTTGATAAGTTGATTAGACAAGAAATTGGAATTTCTCGAACCCCATTTTCGTACCTACTATAAACAACTCTATGGATATTTAAATAGGTAGCGACGTATTGTTGTGTGAAGTCGTGGTCTTCACGTAAATTTTTAATTCTCTTGAAATGCATAAGTACCACCTATTGACATTGTATCCGTTTGGTACTATAATATACTAAATTGTAACCATATGGTTTCTCAAAACCTATTTTTTGCTCTTTTGTGTAACTAAGTGGTGACAATAGTAGAAAGGATAAGGAGTTTTAGTATGATGTGTGGTAGAAAAAAAGGGTTCACTTTGATTGAACTACTAGCAGTAATCATAATCATTGGAGTTATCGCATTGATAGTTACACCAATTGTAATTGATGTCATCAAAAAACAGGAGAAGAAAACATTCCAAGAGAGTGTTCACGGAATTATGGAATCAATTAGAATTGATACAGCCGATGATAATTTTTCTCTTCCTAGAGAATACTATTATAAGGATGGGACTTTAACTTTAGAACAAGTTGGCAATGGAAATCGTGATGATCTTCCAACTGTTGTAAAGGTAAATGGACGTTATAGTGGTGAAGGAAGATTTATTGTTGATGAAGATGGAGACATTCTTGTAGTAAATGCATGTAATGGAAACTATTGTATTAACAATTCAAAGGACAACGACGAGCTTGTGCTTGAACCAGATGATGGAACGCATAATCCAGTTAGAGATCCAGAAGATCCAGTAATCGCATTGATCGATAGCAAAGTAATGATGATAGGGTTGGGTTCTACGTTTGTTGATCCAGGAGTTAAATCAGAAACGAGAGCAGGAGATGCTCTAACTTATACAACGGTAATAAAACGTGGCAATACTGTTGTAGATAGTGTAGATACAGGAGCTGTAGCAACATATACAATTACATATACAAATGAAAGTAATGGAAAAAAAGCAACTGTAACAAGAACAGTAAAAGTAGTAGAAATGAAGCCACAAATTACAATTACAAAAGCAGATAGTAGTTATGTAAGAAGTAAAACAGTAGTAATAAAAGTAGCAGCAGTTTCACCAAACAAGGTAACAGGCTTTACTTATCAAATTGATGGACAAGATCCAGTCCAAGTAAGTGGAAATGAAAAAACAATAACATTAAATACCACTGGAATATTTAGTATTGTGGTAAGAGCAACAGATGATAATGGTCATAGTGATAGTGTAACTGGGGGACCATATAGAATAGATGCGACAGGACCAGAATTAACAATTGACCCTGAAATTGTGACATTGGATTCTGCAACAGCAGGAAGCTATAATATCTTTACTGGAGTAACAGCAGTAGATAATGTAGATGGAACAATAGATAATAGTAAAATTATTACAGGTGGGGATACATTGTTATCAATTCCAGGTACTTATCGAGTTACTTATACAGTAAAAGATAGATTAGGAAACGAAACTACAGGAGTAAGAACTTTTGTTGTAAGTGATTCAACAAAACCAGTAGTTACAATAGCACCAGAAGAAACAACAAGACATGTGAAGTCACAAAGCGTAAAAATAACAGCAACAGATAATAATAGAGTAGATAGTATAACATATGTAATTATAAAAGACGGAGTAAGAAGTGCAGCTAATCCAATCAATAATGGAGGTTCAGTTTTATTAAATTCAACAGGAAATTATCAAATAGAAGTAACAGCAGTAGATAATAGTGGAAATACAGAAGTAAAAACAAGTGGAACGTATAAGATAGATACAACCCCTCCAGTAATTACGTTTAATGATGTGACATTAAAAATAGATGAAGTAGCAGGATATAATTTAATGACAGGAGTAACAGCGACAGATAATTCAGGAGTGACACCAACAATTACATATACTGGTGGATTGAGTGCAACAGTGGGAACACAAACAATAACTTATCAAGCAACAGATGAAGCAGGGAATGTAGCAACAAGAACAAGAACATTTACAATAACAGGAGCAACAGCACCAATCATAAGTTATTCACCAATCCAGACAACAGGATGGGTAAAATCAGTAAATGTAACAATCAGCGCTACAGTAAAAGTGGGAGAAAATTTAAGTGCTTTCACATATAGTATCAATAATGGAGCAGCACAGAATGGAACAAGAAACGGAAATACAGGGACAGCGAATGTAACATTAAATACAACAGGGACTTATACAATCAGTGCATCAGCAACAGGAGGATATGGAAACTCTAAAACAGAAGGAAGTGGAACCTATTATATAGATGCGACAGTACCAACAGTGGGAGCTATAGGAGGAAATACAGATAGTTGGACAACAAGTAAGACATTAACAGCAACATTATCAGATTCACATAGTGGAGTAGTAGCATATGCATGGACAACAAGTAGTGCGACGCCAACAAGCTGGGTAACAGTAGGAGCAACAAATAATTATGCATTTAGTAAGAATGTAACAGCAAATGGAACTTATTACTTATGGGCGAAAGATGCAGTAGGGAATATATCTGCAGCGAAGAGTGTAACAGTAAGTAAGATAGATACAACAACACCAAGTATAACAAGTAGCTACACAAGTACAGCTTATTCAGTAAATGAGAAAACAAGTGTAGCAGTAAGTACATTATATTCAGCAACATTCGGAGGAATGGGAGGAAGTGTTACATGTAAGAACGGAACAACAACAGTAACAAACCTTAATTCATTAGCAGTGGGGACATACACATTAACATGTACAGCAACAGGAGGAAATGGAAAGACAGCAAGTGTAAAACCTAAAGTAACAATTAAGTCAGCTGGAACAAGTGGAAGTGATCTAGCAAATAAAGATAGTTTATCAGACTTGGCAAATATGAAAAGATATAGAGGAGCAAATCCAAATAACTGGGTATGCTTTGGGTCATCAAGTATAACAAGTCCAGGAAGTTGTGATGCAAATCATAAATGGAGAATCATAGGAATAGATGGAAGCGGAAGAATGAAGATCATGACAAACTATTACTATAGTACAGGAA